>NZ_BAABCY010000079.1:0-76486 GCF_039539345.1 Snuella lapsa
AGAAAACTTAGACTTGGGAAAGATAATTATTATCTAAATCAATTCCCTAATTTTTTAAATGAAATTGCCCTGCCTCAACTTATTAACTTTTTAAACATTTAACCGCTCCTTATTATAAATCCAGAAAAACTTAAGATCTTTTAATAAGGGGCTATAAATGTTGTAATCTCTGTATCTGACAATTCTGGATTAGCTCCTTCACTCTGAGCTACTAGGGCACCAACAGCACAAGCAAAATCAATTGCTTTTTGAGGGTGTTCTTTATTTAATAGCTGACTTACAAGTGATGCCAAAAAGGAATCTCCGGCCCCTACGGTATCCACAACCTTTATTAAATAGCCGCTATTATAATAGAATTTACCATTGTACAGTAGCACTGCGCCATGCTCCCCTTTGGTAACACAAACATGTTTGGTGTTTGTTCTCTCTGCAATGTACCTTATATTTTGTTCCAAAGAGTTATATCTGGATCCCATATATTTACTTACCTCATAAAGTTCATCATCATTAAACTTTATAAAATCTGCCGCTTCCATTAAGTGGAATAGTACTTCCTTAGTATAGTAGGGCGGTCTTAAATTTAAATCGAAAATTTTATATTTTGCCCGCTTTATAAGTTCATATAACGTATTCTTAGAACTATCGTCCCTTGCAACAAGGCTTCCATAAACAAAGGCATCGGAGCTTTCTACCACTTTTTTATTTATTTCAGTTAATCTAATTTTATCCCAAGCCCTTGGATACTTGATATCGTACGACGCAGATCCTTTTTCGTTAAGCATCACCTTAACCTTTCCGGTCTTAAATTCGTCGTGCACCTGAATGCATCCTGTATTGACGTCTCTATCTTTAAGATACTGCATGATTTTGGTTCCATTCTTATCCCGACCAATAGCGCTAACCATGGTTACATCATGTCCAAACGATTGCAACCTGCTAGCTACATTTAACGGGGCGCCTCCTATTTTCTTATGTGTTGGGAATACATCCCATAACACCTCTCCAAAACACGTTATTCTTGCCATAATGTTTTCCCTAAATTTTGCATTTGTATCAAGAACACATATAAAAATGTTATTGTACGATTATCTTCGTTTGAGTTCTCAATATTATAAATCAAGTTTATTTCTATAAAATTTACACAAACAATTTTAAGACAGCTAATAAAGGTAATGGATTTATAAAGAACAAATACATTTACATAGGCTCCTTACTTTCTGTCATGGTAATTCCATAGGTTTCCAATGCGATTAAAACAGGTTGATAAATAGCTTTTTGAATGGGTATATGCACACCTGTTTCGCTAATAGTTCCGTCAAGGATCATTTTAACTGCTATAGCTGCCGGTAAAGCAACAGTTCTGGCTATAGCGGTATACGATTGGTTTCCATAATCCAGCATCCTTGCCACAATGGTTTCGCGGCTACCATCGGCATTTGTTATATTAAATATATGTTGCATAATGACCATATCCCTTTCTGTGGCATCCATCATCATTTTTTCTATCATGAGATCGGATACCAAATCGAATGTAGAACCACTTTCCAGAGGTACGGGTATCTCGTCCAATACACCTAACCATTTAATAGCTTTTAAACCTGCATGCTCTGCATCGATACCGAATTTATTCTTTATTTCGTTTTCAAGACCTTCCCTGTTAAACCCGTTTTGTTCGGCGGTCACTTGTGCATAGGTTTTTCCTTTTAGTTCCAATACGTCGTAACTGGTTAACGAAAGTGCCTTTAACAAATCCAGTCCTGCACACCAATTCTTATAGCGAAACGTCCCCCTGTACATTGTACTAACCTCAGGGATACCGTAAACGTCAATATAGGATAGTGAATCGCGATTAGGATACACATGCATTTCTTCAACTTCAGGGAAATCAATTACTAGTGGATCTTTAAATAGATCTGATGTATCTATATGAACAATTTTACCATCTTTAAGATACTTTGCGTTATTATTACTTGCCATAACAACGCCTTTTGGCGACCATGAAAATTTATATCGAAAGGGATTGTTAGACGCTTCTGGAGCGCAAAGCGCCCCGCACAACGAATAAAACGCATCCACTTTTCCTCCCTCGGCATGCACCTCGTCTATAATTTTCATTGCCGTCATGTGGTCATAACCGGGATCAACACCTATTTCATTCAGGATCAGAATACCGGCTTCTTTTGCCTCTGCATCCAACGCTTTCATCTTGGGAGACACATAAGAGGTCGTCAACATATTCTTTTTGTGAGCGATACATTTTTTTGCAATAGTTACATGATGGGTATAGGGTAATAAACTCACAATTAGATCATGCGCTTCAATTAACGTATCCAGAACATCTAATTGATCCACCGTCCATGTAACCGCCTTACCTTGACTATAGCCTTCCAACACCTTTTCTGCCTTTGCTTTAGTCCTGCTTGCCAGGGTTACCTGTATATTGTTATCTAATAAATAATGTGCTATTGGCTTGACAACCATTCCCGCACCCAAAATCAAAACGTTTTTCATTTAGTAATTTTTTATTGTTTTTTGGTTAGATGTAATTATTCACATCTTATTTAGTGTTTTGAGAGATTATAGAGTAGTTCGTTGTCCCGATCGGGAATAACTTTTTGGAGTATAAAACCAAAGGATATCAGCTTATTTAATTTAGAACAATCAATCGTTGCTTTCAATAACCTGTAAAGATTTATTGTTTCTTGCTAAGATTACCTTCTCTTTCGAAACCCCTTTTACGGGTTGTATTACATTGACCTGTCCGTCAATTAAAATACCACTTTCCAAAGCAGGAATAGCAGTAAAACCAAACTGTCCGTTATTTTTTAATAAGTGACCGAAACTGGCATCATTACGAGGAGTTTCTACCTCCGAATGATACAAATTACCCACAACAACAATGTCCTTAAGTGAATCGCCATCGACATCTTTTATATACATATCATTTATTGATGAGATCTGTACCTGGTTTGGTAAATTTCTTGTCTTAAAACGCCCGTTTCCTAAATTTTCCAAACACACTGAAGCAAAGGCAAAGGCCTTTAAATGCAGTGCATCCTCCAAATGCTTATCGCCATAGACTTCAATAAGTCTGGCACTTCCAAAGCTATCGTAGGTTGGGAATTTCTCTTTTATAAAGGGCATTTGATTGGATGAGCATTCGCGTCCCCGCAAAGGAAATAAGTCCCCTTGATTGTAATACCCTAATACGATGTCGTTTGTTCCATTGGCATCAAAATCTTTTGAAAATACTTCAAACGGCGCCTCTGGACTGGCCTTGTATTTGTAATTCAATCCCAGGTTACCCACTACAAAGTCCATATCGCCATCGTTATCCAGATCTGCTTCTTTGATGCAGTTCCACCATCCGTTTGTGTTAGCAAATACGTCTTTTTGAATCCTGAAAGTACCTGACTGTTGTTTAAAAACAGTTATTGGCATCCATTCTCCAACCACAACAAGCTCTTTTTGTGCATCGTTATCGAAGTCGACCCAAACCGCATCGGTAACCAAGCCTAAATATTCCACTTCGGGAATGACCTCCCGGGTCACATCTTTGAAGTGCCCGGCATTGTTTTGCAAGAGGTAA
Organism: Snuella lapsa; assembly: GCF_039539345.1. NCBI lineage: Bacteria > Pseudomonadati > Bacteroidota > Flavobacteriia > Flavobacteriales > Flavobacteriaceae > Snuella > Snuella lapsa. The sequence goes on from NZ_BAABCY010000079.1 coordinate 3,590, forward strand.
CTTTTTCCAGGGTACGGATATTTTTGGGGTAGCAACCTGCTTCCCACAAACAGATCCAAATCGCCATCGCCATCATAATCAAATGGTTTTACACAACTTCCGCTGGACTCTATTTTAGGTAATCTAACATTTTCCTTTTTAAAAACCCCCTTATTATTAATGTACAAACGATCTTGATACATGGCATGTTTTTCCGGCCATTCATTACCACCGCTTACAACATATAAGTCCAAATCGGCATCGTTATCGGCATCAAAAAAAACGGCTGCAATGTCTTCAAAACTGCTATCCTGCTTCCAAATTGCTGTATTAGATATTTCAAACGCCCCATTTTCTTTTTGAATATATAAAGCAGCTGTATGCCCTTTGGCACCTCCAACATAAAAATCTTCCAGTCCATCTTTATTAATATCGCCTACAGCCAGTGCCGGCCCGAACTGCGACATTTTATGGGGCAGTAAACTCTCCTTCTCAAAATCATCATAATCATTTTCTATATGCACGTAATCAACTTTAGAAACTTCCGTAACGTTTTTAAAGTGTGGGGATACTATTTTTTCATCCCGATATGACTTATCTGTTGCATCCTGATAGTTCAGGGACATTATATGATTGGCTTTTACATGATCTAAAACCTGGGTTTTACCATCTGTCCAAGTAACCATTACGGTGTCAACCTGTTCTACATCCCCCAGTCCAAAGTGAACCCAGGGCTGCACTGCGGACTGATATCCCCGTGTCACATAATTTTCGATAACCTGTTGTTTTCCTTCAAAACGTATTTCTACCCTTGCACCAATACCATACGGGTTTTTAGCCGATCCGTTTAACTTAAACTGGAGGTAATTTTTGTTTGAATTATTTCTTAGCACGGTGGCTGCCTCATCAATATTATTGATTACCAGATCCAGGTCACCATCATTATCCAGATCGGCATAGGCAGCGCCATTGGAGAACGTTGCATCGGTCACTCCCCATGCTTCGCTTTTTTTTGTAAACGTGAGCTCTCCTTTATTTTTAAAAAAATAGTTCTTAGTCTTTCTTTGGGGTGTTTTCTTTACTAGTTCTTCTATAACAACCGCCAATTTCTCTCCATTTTTATGCGCTTGCTCCAAACGCTTCAGCTTATATTTTCTGAAATCGTTGTTTCTAAAATCGCGCTTAAGACCATTACTAACAAACAGATCCTTGAATCCATCATTATCAAAGTCGGCAAAAAGAGGCGCCCAGCTCCAATCGGTATTGGAAACACCCGCCATTTGTGCCACATCACTAAACTTTTCTTGTCCAGCATTTAACTGAAGGGTATTATACATATACTGGTAATGAAACCCATTGTTGACGGCATGATTAAACACCTTTGGATTCATACCACTCATACTTGTTTTAATTCCATAATTATCTTCGGCCACCATATCCAGGGTCATCACATCCAGCATACCATCATTATTAATATCAGCTATATCGGTTCCCATTGAAAAATTAGAAACGTGTCCTACCGAGGTCTTTAACGACTCTTTAAATGTACCATCACCATTATTGTAATACAGATAATCCTGTTCTATATAATCATTTGCCACATAAATATCCGGCCAACCATCTTGATTTAAATCACCAATAGAAACTCCCAACCCAAAACCCAAAGCATTTTCTATAATACCTGCTTGTTTGGAAATATCGATAAACTTCCCGTTATCATTACGGTATAGTTTATCTCCAACCATGTCATCTTCCCGCATTTTATAATCTTCAGGGTTATTTGTGCTTACTGGGCTTACATTATGATTTAACAGAAACATATCCAGATCGCCATCTTTATCAAAATCAAAAAAAGCGGCCTGCGTACTATATCCTGAAAAATTCAAACCATAATCTTTAGCTGCTTCGGTAAAGGAGGCATTCTTGTTATTAATAAACAGTTCGTTTTGTCGGTTCTCTGCTTTTCCTTTCCCCGATTTGCATACGTAAATATCCAACCATCCATCGGCATTTATATCTACCATAGTTACTCCCGTAGTCCAGCCAAAGCTTCCCTTTACCTTAGCCTTTTCGGTGACATCTTCAAACTTAAAACGCCCTTTATTCAGGTATAGCCTGTTCTCCTTTAAGTTTGATGTAAAATAAACATCCTGTAAGCCATCGTTATTGATATCACCAATGGCCACTCCTCCTCCATTATAAAAATACTCATAGACCATGCTATTCATCACACTACTTTCTGGTATCTCATTCACAAAATCGATACCAGTTTGCAATGCAGACAACTGAGTAAACAAAGTTTCTGATACTGGAGCTGTAGCATTCGGTTTCATGACAACATTATCGCGACATGACAGCATCATTATACTGATTATACAAACTTGAAGGTATTGAACAAAGGTCATAACTGAACACATTTAAAAAGAAGCAGAAATCACCTAAAGACGTTTTTCATCTTTAGGTGATCCACTTAAAAAAACTAATCAAATATTACTATTAAAGTAACTTACCAACCTGTATTTTGTTCCAGATTAGCATTTATATTAATTTCCTGCAACGGAATTGGAAACACAATGTGTTTCTCCTGAAAATTCTCTGCAAACGGTTTATTATGATCTTCTAAAGTGGTTTTTATAGACTCGGTAGCAGTACTGCCTCGTTGCCATCTGTACAGGTCAAACCAACGTATACCAAATTCCATAGCCAGTTCCACAGGGCGCTCGTGGTGTCTAATCTGTGTTCTCAATGCTTCTTTAGTCATACTTCCCAAAGGAACGGCTCCTCCCCTAGCTCTAACCAAATTAACCTGATCGATCGCCAACATGGTTTTATCGTTCTCATTCAATGCTTCGGCATACATGAGCAATACATCGGCATAGCGAATTACGGAAATGTTGGTTCCATTATAAAAATTCTCATCGGCGTTCCATGAATATTTCTTAAAGTATTTAGGGTGATTTAAGGCATCTGCCACATCGCTGTATGACTGATTCTCACCAGCATCCATGTTGTACATTTCAGAATTAGGATCGTCGAAGAAAATACTTTCGTAAACACGCTCACTAGGATCTCCGGAAGCATCTACATCTGTTTTCATTTCATCTACCAGCCATTGTGACGGATAAAACAACTCCCATCCACCAAAGGCATACGGTGACACCTGAAAGTTAAACACTTGACGCTCATCATTCCCATTGGATCTGTCTCCTGAAAATTGAATTTCGAAAATACTTTCCAATCCATTTTCGGCATTCCCGTTAAAGTTATCGGCATAGTTTGGAAGTAATTCATACCCCATTCCTGTTACTTCGGCCAGCTTCGTTTCTGCCGGTCCCCATTTTTCCTGGAACAAATAGACTTTACCGAGCAAAGCTTTGGCAGCTCCTTTGGTAGCTCTTCCTTTCCACTCGGATGCATACTCCATCGGCAAATCGGTCTCTGATTCAGACAGGTCTGTTTCAATCTGTCCCCACACGGCCGAAGCAGCAGCTTGCTGCGGGAATAAATTATCCAGTTCGCCGCTGAATGTTGTAACAAGTGGTACATTTTCAAAACCAGTTACCAACCAGAAATAGTAATAGGCTCTCAAAAACTTGGCTTCTGCAACCAATCCTTTTTTAGTAGCTTCCGAAAGGGCTTCCATTTCCGGCACTTTCTGCAATATTTGATTGGCTCTGCCTATACCAGCATAGCAGGCTTTCCAAATATTAAAAGGTCCGCTTTCTTCTGTTGTATTAGAAAAACTGGCCAGAGAGCGTCCATAGGTTTCTGCCGTATTGTTCGTTACATCATCTCCCCGGTATGCCATAGAGGTATACATCTCTTCAAAAAAGGTCCACTTACTTCCATCGGCGCCCTGCATTGCAGCATAGGCGGCTGTCAAGGCCTGCAAAGCGTGGTCTTCAGTTTGCCAAAAACTTTCTTCTGTTAATACCTCTTTATTTTCGACATCAATAAAGTTATCACTACATGAATTTGCAAACCCAAAAAATAGAATCGCGAGTATTATATAATTGATTTTTTTCATCTTATTATTTTTTAAATTAATGCTTAATTACATAGATAGATTAACACCAAAAATGAATGATTTGGTTAACGGGTAAAACCCTCTATCTACCCCTCTTGTAAATGTACCTCCATTACCAAGTCCCGGATCGAACCCTGAATAGTTGGTAATTGTAAACAAGTTATTGGCTGTAATATAAACTCTGGCTCTTGAAAGTTTCACTTTAGATGTGACACCTTCCGGTATTGTATATCCGATCTGGATATTCTTTAGCCTCAAATAAGAGCCATCCTCTAAAAAGTAGCTTGATGGACGAATATTATTATTAGGATCTCCAAAAACATTTCTTGGAATAGTACTTCCGGAATTTTCAGGTGTCCAGGCATTTAACAGGTCGGAAGACATATTATTACGATCGGTTCTGTACAACCACATCCTCACACCGTTATAAATTTCATTCCCCTGCGTTCCCTGGAAAAACACACTGACGTCAAAGTTTTTATACCTGGCATTAAATGTGATTCCGTATTCAAAATCGGGCAATCCGCTTCCCATATACTTTTTGTCATCATCTCCTAAAACACCGTCGCCATTTATATCCACAAATCTTATGTCGCCCGGAGCGGCATCGGGTTGGATACCATGCGCATCGACCTCCGCCTGACTTTGAAAAATGCCATCAGCCTGAAATAAATAAAAACGACCTATTTCGCCTCCTACTTCGGTACGCGTAGTCGGGAAGTTATTAAACTCTATAAAACCATCTGTAAACGATTCGTCCGCAATACCTAGTTTGGTCACTTTATTTTTAGAGTGGCTTATGTTGGCACTGATATCGAATGTAAATTCTTTATCCTGATTACTACTGTACGAGGCTGACAGCCCCCAACCTTGATTTTCAAGATTCCCACCATTGGTTAATGGAAATGAGGTGATTCCAGAGCTTGCTGGAATAGGCACAGACACCAGCATATCGGTTGTTTTGGACATGAAGTAATCAAAGGTGGCTTTAATACGGTTATCAAGCATCCCTAAATCCACACCAATATTGGTGGTCGCTGTTTCTTCCCACTGAATATCCGGTGTTGGTAATGAATTGGCTATAGCACCTACCAACACATTTTGACTTACACCTTCTCCAAACGGATAATTTAACTGTTGTCCTCCGGAACCAATGCGGGCTAAAAATAAATGTTCTCCGATAAGCTGATTCCCTAACGTACCATAACTAAATCTCGGTTTTAACTGACTTACTAAACCTGAATTAAAGAAATTCTCATTATGTAAAGCCCAACCCAACGACAATGAATAGAATGTCCCATACTTATTATCGGCACCAAAACGAGAGGAACCATCGCGTCTTACACTTGTTTGGATATAATACCGGTTATTGTAATCGTAATTTAAACGTCCAAAATACGACTGTAAGGTATTGGTTGAATTAAACCCAAAAGCCGACTCGTCACCAATACCGGCGCTAAGCGCCAACAACTGGTCTGATGCCAGTGTATTATTGGATCCACCTACCGATCTGAATTCACTCTTTTCTCGAGACACGCCCAACAAAATATCCAAATCATGATTCCCAAAGGCCTTGCGATAGTTCAAAGTATTGTTCAACGTCCAATCGTTGGTTCTTGATCTTGTTTCTGTTAAATACGGGTCTTCGTTAGTTGACTGAGGACCAAAATTATAGGTTGGCAAGAAAAATGAAAAATGCGTATTCTCCACGTTGGCACCGTATTGGAATTGATAAGTTAAACCGTCCATTATCTCCAAAGTAGTTGACAAATTAAACTGCAAGTAATCATCCTGATTGGTACGATCTGTCAATTCACCAACCCCTATAGGGTTTTCAGACCCCAATCCATCTGCCGGTGTGGCAAACCCATTTACTGAATTAGGATCGTAAATGGATTTATGGGGTAATTGCGAATAAATACTTAAAAACGGTGAAAAACTGGCATTTCCTCCTCCAATAGGTTCAAAAATATCACGTTTATTTTCCCTGGTGTAACCAATTCCGGGAGATACTTTTAGTTTACCGTCTAAAAGTTTAAAATCCATATTCAAGCGCGTGTTTAGTCTATCGAAACCAGTATTTATAACGGTTCCTGTATTCTCAAAATAACCCCCAGAAAAATTATAGGTCATTTTGTCGGAACCTCCAGATATACCTATGTCATGTTTTTGCTCGAAAGCATTATTTAAGTAAGCACCAACCCAATCAGAATCCGCATATGCCATCCCATTGGTTAAATATGGGGCTGGAGTCACACCTGCATTGCTATAAGCTTCCAGTTTTATCTGATCATGCTGACTTCTATTAGCAACAGATAGATTATTTGTAATGGCATGTGTGCTTATATAAGAGTTGACAGTTACTTTGGGATCGCCTTTTGTTCCGCGCTTGGTTGTTACAATAACAACCCCATTGGAAGCCCTGGATCCATAAATTGTGGCTGCTGATGCATCTTTTAAAATACTGATGTTTGCGATATCGGCAGGATTCACATACGACAAGTCTCCGGGAATACCATCGATTACGAATAACGGATTGTTATTTCCAATAGTTCCCAAACCTCTAACGCGAATTACCGGATCACTCCCAGGAGCTCCGGAAGCCACGGCTACATTGACTCCCGCTACCTGACCTTGTAAGGATGTAGCAATATCGGCAGTAGGTATTTTTTGAATTTCTGATACGTCTACGGATGTAATGGCGGCTGTTACTTCTTCTCTTTTTTGGGTACCATATCCAACCAATACCACTTCGGCTAAACTCTGAGCATCTTCCTCCAGAACAACATCAATTTTAGTTTGGTTACCTACAGGCACCTCTTTAGTAACGAAGCCCAAAAACCTAAAAACCAAAACCACCTGAGTACCGGAAACCTCAATAGAATAGTTACCGTCAAAATCTGTTTGGGTTCCTTTTGTTTCATCGCCTTTTACGGTTACCGTAGCGCCCGGTAACGGATTTCCATAGGTATCGGAAACCAAACCAGTTACAGTAACTTGCTGTATTTGCCCGATCGGCGTAGCTTCTTTTTTATTCAAAAGAATGGAGCCATCTTCGGAGAATCTGTATTCAAAATCACCAAAAGACAGGCTTTTTCTCAGTAAATCGCCTGCATCAATCTTCCCCTTCTTCACACGCACTTTTGGTGCATTAACAAATAAGTCCGATCTATAAATAAAGGGATGGTCGGTTTGTTCCTTTATAAGATCGAATACTTCTTCTACTGTGAGTTCTGCATCGGCTTTAATAATTATTTTTGTGTTTTGGGAAAATCCGTTATTGGATCCCAATCCAAAGGTCGCCATACAGCATAAAAAAATAAAAGCTCTCATAACCGTAATTAAAAGTTTTTTTCTATACCCTATAGGTACCTCAATAAATTTAGTTTTCATAAATTTGTTAGTATTAGTTAGAAATAATTAATAATCCTTGGGGATGAAGTTCTAAATTGTCCAGATCTAAACTTCATTCCCTTTTTTTACTTGACTTTGACTGTTTTTCCTTTAGTTTCAAATTTTACTTCATGTGTGTTTTCTATAATTTTTAAAATGTTCTCTATATGTTGCTTTTTATTGAATACGCCGTTGAACTTAATATCTCCCGCAGCCTCATTTTCCATAAAGACTTCTATATCATACCAACGCGAAAGCACTAGCATTATCTCCTTTAAAGGTTTATCCTTAAAGCTAAAAAAGCCATCTTTCCAGGATATCACATCGGATACATTCACTTCTGAAATATCGATTTGATCGGTTCCAATATGCAATCTTGATTGTTGCCCCGGCACCAATTGTTCCGAAACGTCAGCACTCGTAACCAACACCTTACCTTCAACCAGCGTTGTCGCTATAACAGGATCTTCCCTGTAAGCCTTAACATTAAACTCTGTTCCCAGGACATCGATATCCTGCTCATGGGTATTAACTATAAAATGGGTATTATTATGTTCAAGACTGGGAGACACATCAAAATAGGCTTCACCATAAACCAACTCCACGTGTCTTGGTTTATTGCTAGCAAATGTAACCGGATATCTTAACTGCGAATCCGAATTCAACCAGACCTTAGTACCATCGGAAAGGGTTATAAAAAACTGTCCCCCTCGCGGTATTGTTAACACATTATAAGCAACTGGTTTATCTACTTCGGCACTTTTAGGTGTCGTATTATAAACAATGTGTTCGCCATTACTGGTAAGGTTTTCTCCCTTAAAAGAAGCACCTTTTTCGAGTACAATATGCGATCCGTCTTCTAAGGTCAGGGTTGCTTTATCCGTACCGATTTCAATGGCATTTGTTTCTACAACTTCCGGGGTAACCTCAACTGGATGTTCTGGCTTTTGAACAAAAACAAAAATCCCTAAAAGTAAAACTGCCGCAATAGCTGCTGCATATTTCCAATATCCCGCCTTATTTGACTTCGGGGCAATCTTAGAAGAAACTTCACCCCACCCTTTTTGAATATCCACTGTATCAGGAGCTGTCAAATAGTGCTCCTGCACCTTATAAAAGTATTCTCTATGCGTTTCACTTTCAGAAAACCATGCATCAAAAATTAAGGTTTCTTCTTCTGTGAGCGTTTTATTTATTTTCTTTAGGATGAGTTTAAACTCCATAATATCAATCCAATTTAACCGACCGTATATCAATACGACAACAGATAAACAAAATGGGTGACAAAAAAATTTAAAAAAAATAATTTTAATTAGAAAAAAATGTCAATTCAATAAAAAAGAAGCCCTATTATTGACTAGACAGCAACAAAACAACAACTGACACTAAAGAATGTGTAATCTTCTCTTTGGCTCTTTTAAGTTGTGTTTTAACCGTATTGACAGATACTCCGGTTTCGTCTGCTATTTCAGCATATTTATAGTTATCTATAAATCGTAGCTTTACAATCTGTTTCATTTTACCTGGTAAGGTTTCAATAATTTTAAGAACCTGATTGTAAATTATTGATTTGTCTTCCGCCGAAAAACCTTCCAGATCATAGGCTTCATCAAGTATAGTACCCATAGCCAGTACATTTGCATGATCTGTTATTTTGATGGATTTCAAATGGTTTAAACACTTATTTCTAACCATTACAAACAGATATCCTTTTAGTGAAGACTCGATATTGATAGATTCAGATCTTTCCCAGAGATATACAAAAATATCCTGAACGATGTCCTCACTATTTCCTTTATCGAAAAGATACCCCATAGCATAACTTACCATATCCTGGTAGAGCTCATCGAAAAGCTTTTTGAAGACAAAACGATTTTTCTTTTGTATTTCCTGTAAAACAGAATTAGAATCCAAAATATTCAAATAATGTATCAAAGTTAACTAAAAGTTAAGAATAATATTAATGATAAAAATTCAGAATTCCATCATATCAAAATCCCTTATTTAAAAAAGTAAAAAAAAATTTGTACATTGCCCCCGTCCAAATACGAAGCAACTCCTTTTTCCTTTAGTTGCAATTTTACTTCACTTTTTATCAAAGAGAGATGCTTATTTCATTAAATAAGGTACCTCAAATTGTTATCGAGATTTAATCCCATTTTGATCATGGACAACAAATGCATACTTGTAATTATATTATTTTTAGGTTTATTAAACTGCTCTAAATCTAACCACCAAAACAACAAACCTCATCCGCTTGAATATCTTGCAACGTCAAATCATATTTTAAATTATCGGATTTCTCCAAAACACGCACAGGACAGATCCGGATTGATGTTCTCCGACCAGGGCGCATGGTTTGCTTATAGTTTGCATGACAGCACCTCTAATTCCTGTGGGTTCTCCGGGCCTTTCTTAATGACTCAGGATAACGGCACATGGCTTACCCCTAGCTTATCACAACTCCATCTTAGTTACGGACCTGACAACAACGCTATAGTCGATTGGAAAAACAACCTGGTAAGTCAAAACAGCTACGCCAGTCATTTGGAACAGACCTATGAGGACAAAACCTTAAGGGTTGAACAGCAATTGGTTTTTCTATCCGGACACACCGTATTACAACAAACCATCATTACAAATCTATCCGATAGCCCTGTTAATGTGAATTCTGGCTTTACGGGAGATTTATATAACACAGGCATTCATCTAACACTTGAAAATGATCACATTAAGTTGCAGTCAACAAAAAGTAAGGCTATGGGTTATATAATGTTCGTAAATGAATTAAACGCTGTTTTTGCTAAAGACAGCGTTTCTTATCAGACAAACAACCAGACTTATATGCTAAGTCCCAGAGCATCTAAAAAAACGGTGGTATCACATACCTTTATCTTTCCTGAATATAACTGGGAAAAAGAAAAAAGACGCATTACATCAATCAATTTTGATTCCGTTTTAAATGCCCGAAAGTCGGAAAAGAACGCACAACTAAGTCAACTGATAAAAAACAGAAAAGCCCTATTTAAAGATAGCGTTTATACAAAAGCCTTGACCAAAGCCTATATTACATTGCAGAACAATTGGCGCATTCCTGCTGGTGAATTAAAACATGCCGGACTATTCCCTAGTTATCATTATGAATGGTTTAATGGCTTCTGGTCCTGGGACAGTTGGAAACATGCTGTCGGCTTATCCTATTATGATACCCAACTAGCTAAAGACCAAATACGTGCCATGTTTGACTATCAAAAGGAAGATGGTTTTATTGTTGATTGCATTTATAGGGATACCCTTATTGAAAAGCACAATTACAGAGACACCAAACCACCACTGGCAGCTTGGGCTGTGACCCAAATTTTTAAAAGAGATACTGATACAAGCTTTATCAGATCGATGTATCCCAAATTAAAAAAGTACCATACCTGGTGGTATAAAAAGCGGGATCATGACCAAGATAGCTTGTGTGAATATGGTTCTACAGATGGCACATTAATAGCAGCCAAGTGGGAAAGCGGCATGGATAATGCCATTCGGTTCGACAATTCAAGCATTCTAAAAAATACTGAAGATGCATATTCTTTAGATCAGGAAAGCATTGATTTAAATGCCTACCTCTACGCCGAAAAGTTATTTCTCGTAACTTTAGCTGAAGCTATAGGAAATAAAGTGGAGGCAGATCAATTTAAAGCCGATGCCCAAACATTAAAGTTGAAAATCCAGCAGCAGTTTTACGATCCTGAAGACGGTTGGTTTTACGACACCAACCTTAAAGGGACTCAATTTATAAAAGGTGAAGGTAGCGAGGGATGGACTGCTTTATGGGCTCATGCTGCGACACAGGAGCAGGCTAAAGCTGTAAAAAATAAAATGATGGATCCAACGAAGTTTTATACAAAAGTCCCGTTCCAAACTATGAGTGCCGACCATCCCAAGTTCAACCCGTTAAAAGGCTATTGGCGTGGTCCCAATTGGCTGGACCAGGCTTATTTTGGTGTTAAAGGTCTACTTAATTATGGTTTTAAAGCGGAAGCCGATAGTGCTACCATTCAAATTTTAAAAGGCGCTTCCGGTATTATGGAACCCGGTCCGTCTATCAGAGAAAATTACCACCCGATAACAGGGGAAGGTTTAAATGCTGAAAATTTTAGTTGGAGCGCTGCTCATATTATCATGCTATTAACAAACGAACAATGAATTACAATCACATAAAAATAACAGTTCAGCAAGCCGAAAAGATCCTTTTCGAGTGTTTTAATATTAAAGGAAAAGCATCGGAACTTCCGGGAGAAGTCGATTTTAACTTTAGAGTTAAAGTGGATCATGAAGAAGGTTATATCTTAAAAATATCCCGTCCCGAAGCAGATGAAAATTATCTGGATTTCCAGCAACAATTACTGCAACATGTTGCATCTTATGATTCCAGTTTAACAACACCTAAGGTTATTAAAGACAAGCACGGTCACGCCATTTCCAAAATAACAGACACGCTTGGAAATATGCGCCATATACGACTGCTTACCTGGGTGGACGGACGTGTTTGGAGTAGTGTGAACCCTCAATTAGATACCTTGCGTTTTAGTTTGGGTGAAACCTGCGGTGAGCTTACAAAGGCACTTCAGGGATTTGACCATAAAATGGCGCATCGAGATTTTGAATGGGATATTGCTCAGTCGCTCTGGACTAAAGCACATTTGGACGTATTTAATACACATGATAAAAATACGATAATCTACTTCCAACAACTGTTTGAAGCCATTCAGCCTAGCTACTCAAAACTCCGAAAAGCCATAGTGCATAACGATGCTAATGATAATAATGTCATCGTTTCAACCGATTTACTGTCCCCAAAAGTAAAAGCAGCCATTGATTACGGTGATGCCATACACACTCAAATCATCAACGATTTGGCCATTGCCTGCGCCTATACCATTATGCATCATAATGATCCGTTGGAAGCGGCTTTACCCATTGTAAAAGGGTATCACAAAGCGTTCCCACTACAGGAGGAAGAACTGGCCCATTTGTATCAGGCCATAGCCATGCGATTGGTTATTTCGGTAACTAAATCGGCTATCAATAAGATTAAAGAACCGGACAACGAATACCTTTTAATTAGTGAAAAACCTGCCTGGGAACTTCTTAAAAAATGGCAAACCATTAGCTCGGATTTTGCGCATTACAGTTTCAGGCATGCCTGCGGATTTACAGCACATCCAAACGAAAAGGCATTCGAAAAATGGGCTTTAAGACAACACTTTAACCTTTCGGATCTTTTCCCGTCCATACAAAAAACCGGTATTCACCCTATCGATCTAAGCGTCTCCAGTAAATGGATTGGCCACCGGGAAGCGTTCAATGACCTGACCCGCTTTGAGTTTAAGATCAACCAGCTTCAAAATCAATATCCCGAAAAGATCATTGCCGGTGGTTATTTGGAGCCACGTCCTTTATATGACACATCCGAATACGAAAAAACGGGAAATTACGGCAAAGAGTACAGAACCATTCACCTGGGTGTTGATTTCTGGCTACCAGCACACACACCCGTGCATGCCATATTTGACGGCACAGTAGTAACTGCTGTTAACGGTGCTGGTAATAAAGGCTATGGGGGACTAATCATCTTAAAACACGATATTGAAGGGATCACTTTCTTTACCCTGTATGGTCATAACGCAATAGCCAGTATTACGCAGCATAAAGTGGGCGATGTTATTAAAAAAGGGGATAAAATAGCCACATTAGGCTCCTCTGAAGAAAATGGCAATTGGGTGCCACATTTGCATTTTCAGGTATTGCTGTCTATGCTAAATTATGAAACGGACTTTCCTGGCGTGGCCTACCATAGACAAATAGGTATATGGAAAAGTCTGTGTCCCGATCCTAACTTACTCTTTAAATCGAATGCACTTCAAAAGCATACATCTGTGTCAAATGAGGATTTGATTCTCTATCGGAAACAACACCTTGGAAAAAGTTTAAGTCTGCAATACAAAGTGCCTATAAAAATGGTTCGTGGTGATGGAGCTTTTTTAATAGATCAAAACGGCAAACGATACCTAGATACTGTTAACAATGTAGCACATGTTGGACACGAGCATCCTGCCGTGGTTAAGGCTGGACAGGATCAAATGGGCCTGTTAAATACCAATTCGCGCTATTTACACGATAATATCAATACCCTGGCAGAAGAATTATTGGCCACACTTCCTCAGGAGCTCAGTGTACTACATTTTGTGAATTCGGGCAGCGAAGCTAATGAACTGGCTATCCGTATGGTAAAAGCTGCCACGGGGCAAAGTGATATCATTGCTTCCGAGGTGGGCTATCATGGTAATTCCAATATGTGTATTGATATCAGTTCTTATAAATTTGATGGCAAAGGCGGCAGCGGTGCGCCGGAACACACACATATTTTTCCCTTACCCGATGCTTTTAGAGGCAAATACAGGGGAGCAAATGCCGGTGAACACTATGCTCAAGAGGTTCAGAAACAAATCGATACCATTCATAAAAAAGGGCGTGGTGTCGGTGCTTTTATTATCGAACCTATTATAAGCTGTGGCGGGCAAATAGAACTACCTACAGGTTTTCTGGAAAAAGCCTATCAGGCTGTTCGAGAAGTTGGAGGGCTATGTATTTCAGATGAAGTACAGGTGGGATGCGGCAGAGTGGGAAAAACGTTCTGGGGCTTTCAGCTTCATAACGTCATCCCCGATATTGTTACTATTGGCAAACCTTTAGGTAACGGGCATCCCTTAGCTGCTGTAGCCTGTACTCAGGAGGTCGCCAATGCCTTTGCAAATGGCATGGAATACTTCAACACCTTTGGTGGTAACCCCGTATCCTGCGCTATTGGAGCCGAAGTTTTAAGGACGGTAAAGCGCGAAAACCTTCAAAACAATGCCTTAAAAGTCGGTGAATTCTTAAAAGCTGAATTAAAAGAACTGGCCAAACGATTCCCGATTATAGGCGATGTTCGCGGTCAGGGCCTCTTTTTGGGCATTGAATTGGTCGACCAACACATGAATCCGTTACCAGACCATACCGATTATCTTGCCAACCGCATGAAAGACCATGGCATTTTAATGAGTACCGATGGTCCCGATTACAATGTGTTAAAGATAAAACCGCCTATTATTTTCAGTAAAGCACAAGCCAAAGAATTGATATTCTACTTAAGCAAAATTTTTAACGAAGATTTTATGAACTCTTTTTAATTGTAAGCATATGACCTCTAAATATATCCTGTTAAGCATTTTTTTAATGACACTGATTGGCTGTAGCGAACAACCATTGAAAGCTGTTCCTAAACAAGCATTTCATTACAATCACAAAATATTTGAAGACCACAAGCTACCTCCCCGAGCTACTTTTTTTGGTTTTGAAACGGACACACTATTTCAAAAAGAGGAATCAAAACGTTTTATAAGCTTAAATGGTCCTTGGAAATTTCATTTTGTAAAAGATCCCGGGCTACGTCCGACCACTTTTCAAAATCCCCATTTTGACGATAGCCATTGGGATACCATTCCTGTACCAGGAAACTGGGAGATCTATGGCTACGACCACCCTATTTATCTAGACGAGCGCTACCCGTTCACAACCCAATGGCCCGATGCTCCAGCAGATTACAATCCAGTGGGAACCTATAGAAAGGAAATAGTACTGGACAACGCCTTTTTATCCGAAGATGTCATCCTAAAATTTGAAGCCGCTAAATCGGCTATGTACGTCTATGTTAACGGCACTTATGTTGGGTATTCCCAAGGCAGTAAGACGCCAGCCGAATTCAATATTACCAATTACTTACACGAAGGCAATAACCTTATAGCTTTACAAATGTTTCGCTGGAGCGATGCCAGCTATTTGGAAAGTCAAGATATGCTTCGCATGAGTGGTATAGAACGCGATGTATATCTATATACCCAACCTAAAGTATATGTGTCGGATTATTATGGCTATACGAATTTGGATGACACCTATACCGATGGGATTTTCAAAAGTATAGTCTCCATTAAAAACAACTCAGAACAACCCACCAGAAGAACTATAAATGTTGAGATTTCAGATACCGGACGATCCGTTTTCAAAGCTTCGGAAACCATTGAAATAGCTTCAAACAGCAGCTCGGAATACATTTCGGAAAGCCTCATCAAATCCGTAAAACAATGGACGGCTGAAACCCCTAACCTATACACACTGAAGATATGGTTAAATGACACAAACAACCCGAATAATAATCAATTCATTGAAAGACCACTTGGCTTTAAACGCGTGGAGATAAAAAACAGTCAGGTTCTGATTAACGGTAAAGCCGTTTACATTCGCGGTGTGGATCGACATGAAACCGACCCCTTTACCGGGCATGTGGTTTCAAAAGCATCCATGTTAAAGGACATTACCTTGATGAAACAAAACAATATCAATGCTGTACGTAGTTCCCACTACCCAAACAATCCTTACTGGCTGGATCTTTGTGACACTTACGGGCTTTATGTCATTGACGAAGCCAATATAGAAAGTCATCCGTTAGCTATAGACAAAAACACCCAAATAGGTAATGAAATGAGTTGGTTACCAGCTCACATGGCACGTACCCAACGTATGTTTTACCGTGACAGAAACCACCCTTCCATTTACGCTTGGTCCCTAGGCAACGAAGCTGGCACAGGAGCTGTTTTTAAGTCGACTTACGACTGGTTAAAAACACATGACAACAATCGTATCGTGCAATACGAACCTGCCGAAAAAGAGGACTATACCGACATTTATTGTCCCATGTACCCCAAACCGGAATACCTTATACAACATGGTAAATCTAACTCAGACAAGCCTTCCATTATGATAGAATATGCTCATGCTATGGGGAATTCGGTTGGAAATTTACAGGATTACTGGGATATTATTGAAACCTACGCCAACCTCCAGGGTGGTTATATATGGGACTGGGTCGATCAGGCTTTGGAATATAAAGATGCCAGTGGAAAACCTTATTTAGCATACGGACAGGATTATCACCCCGATTTACCTTCTGACGGGAATTTTTTAAACAATGGTCTGGTGGACCCTTACAGGAATCCGCATCCCCATCTGTCTGAGGTAAAAAAAGTGTATGAACCGGTACAATTCTATTTCACTCCTACTATGAAATACGGTCTTCTTCAAATAAAAAACAAGAATTTCTTTGAAGACCTCTCAGACAAATCCGTACTATGGAAATTGCTGGAAAACGGTAAGATTGTAAAGAAGGGAACTGTTGAAATTTCAAGCATCCCTCCTCAGAAAACGATCAACTATTCGATTAAAGATATCCCTGAAGCTTTAAACCCTCAGTCGGAATATATTATAGAGTTTAGCTTGCTACAAAAAACAACGACAAAGCTACTACCTAAAGATCATGAAATTGCCTGGGATCAATTTATACTTCAAAAAGGAAAAAAAGAAAAGTCGGTATCGGAGGTTGGTAATTTAGTCGTTACGATGTCTGCATCAATCATAGAAATTAAAAACGACATAACGCAATTGCACATTGATGCCCAAACGGGGGAAATAACCTCCTGGACAGTTAATCACATAAAAATTACGGATCAACCTATACGTCCAAATTTTTGGCGTCCCCCTACGGATAATGACCTGGGAAACAACATGCAGCAATGGGCCAAAATATGGCAAAATGCCACCTATAACTATTCGGCTACTTTGTTATCCAAGCCCCATCAAAAAGAAAATGGTATCAGTTATACAGTCGCATATAAGCTACCCGATGTTAACGCAGACATCAAAGTGAATTACATTCTGACTCCCAACGGTACAATACAGGTGGATTTTAAATTCGCTCCCAAACAGGAAGGCTTACCCAATATTCCAAGGCTAGGGATGTACATGACATTACCAAAAGATTTTGAAACGGTTTCTTGGTATGGCCAAGGGCCTGAAGAAAGTTATTGGGATCGGAAAACAGGCAGTAAAATTGGACTGTATTCAGCGAAAAGCAACTCACAATTTCATCGTTATCCACGTCCGCAGGAAACAGGTAACAAAACCGATATCCGTTGGATGGAAGTAACATCAAAAGATCTATCCTTGCGAGTCACAGGTAACAAAACACTTCTAAACAGCAGCATTTGGCCATTTAATATGGACGTGATCGATTTTAAAAGTGGGGATGCTTCACAATCGGCATCCGGGCTGGTTCCTGTAACAAAAAAGCACGGTGCCGATATACAAATTGGAGAAACGTTACAATGGAATATTGATTATTTACAGATGGGGGTTGGAGGAGATACCTCCTGGGGGCGCCTTGTACACCCAGAATATACCATCCCAGCTAATAAAGTTTACAAATACTCATTTAGTATAAGCCCTTTAAAAGTGATTCATTAAACGGAAGCTCTAATTGAAACATGTAATGTATTAAATAAAAAAGAGTTGCTCTGCTAGGCAACTCTTTTTACCATTGATAATAGCAAACTAAATTCAGGAGATAATTATTCCTTTGTTAAATCCACTATGGAAGCTTCAGGGGCATTTTTAGCAACCGAAGTAATCCCATTTTCCATAGCACTAACAGAATTGTAGAACTCACTGGTTCCAACAACTTGCCCATTATAGGCTTTCAAATTAAAATAAGGATTCCTGCCTTTAGAAGTTAAGCGCTCAAACCTGCCATCGATAATAGCGTTTAATCGCACCGATGCAATACCTTTTTTACATCCTGCTTTTGTGTTGTAACCCTGACTGGCCAAAATAATCTGGCCGTTATTTGCTTTAAGTCTGAACCTGAATTCTTCTTTTTTATCAGTATAGATTTCAAATTTTGCCATGCTACTGTAAATTAATTTCTAAATTGTTTTATAATTACGACACACCTATTTAAAAAAAGTCACTATAGAGCTTTTTTCTTCCGTCATATTTTTATGAGTAATGTAAGTCTTAGATAGTATTTTAAAAATACACACTACAACATTTGTGAATTTCAATTAAAATAAAGAAAGGCGAACTTATGTTCACCTTTCTTTGCCCCAAATCTACCATAAACTTAACCTACTTATGTTATGGTGCTTTAAATATAAATTGTATGTCTATTAAAGATAATTAAACTAGATGAAATGCTTATCTAATTGTTTAACGGCAATATTCCATTCATAGCTTCGCAACAAGAGAACTATTAATATCCCTGTTCTTCAACTATTTAATCAACCATTACCCAGCCCCTTATCATTTTAAAATATGTTAAAAAGTTTTGTGATTCAAAATTATTATTCTAATATTGCATTATGTATGACATAATATTTTATACATTAACCAAAAAATTTTAACTAATTCAAATTATTAAGTATGAAAAAAAAAGACTTTAATATCAATTATTTGATATTCATTTTGTTTTTTTCTTTACCAATTTTGAGTTTTGGTCAAGAGAAAACAATCACGGGGACTGTCGTTTCCTCGGAAGAAGACTTACCATTAGCAGGAGTAACCATTATAATAAAGGGCACCACTTCCGGGACATCAACGGATTTTGATGGTAATTACTCTATAACTGCTAATGTGGGCGACATTCTTGTATTTAGCTATGTCGGGTATGCCACAAAGGAAGTTGCTATCGCCAACGAAACAGCAATTAATGTATCCTTATCAGAGGATGCCGCATTGTTGGATGAAATCGTTGTTACGGGTTACGGTAAACAAACTAGGGCCACATTAACAACATCAGTATCTAAACTTGATACAGAGATTTTAGAGACGTCTACCCGTTCCAATGCTGCAACAGCTTTACAGGGAACCATTGCGGGCTTAAGGGTTACCAATAATTCTGGACAACCAGGTTCGACACCTCAAATTATTTTACGAGGTGGAACCAATTTTAACGGGACAGGTTCTCCGTTAATATTAATTGATGGCATTCCTGGCTCATTCTATGCTTTAAACGCAGATGATATAGAATCCATCGAAGTGTTGAAAGATGCAGCAGCTACCGCCATATATGGAGCAAGATCGGCCAATGGTGTGATTTTGATAACCACAAAAACTGGTAAAGTAGGTAAATCATCTATTAACTATAGATATAAATACAGCACCAATAAAGAACGAAACGACCAACAATACCTTGGTGCGGCAGACCATATCGATTATAATAGACAAGGTATAGCGTGGTATAGAGAGGTTGCTGGAAACTCAGGAGCCTTTAGTGCCTTTGTAGACGGAAATCATGGTGCAGGAACAGGTAACAACAGTACAAACGATCCGTTCACTACGCAACTTTTATCATCAGCCAACCAACATCTATTAAATATACCTGGATGGCAAACTATTCCTGACATATTAAATCCTTCACAGGACATATTATTTTACGACAACAAAGGTGTGGGAGACAGGATCTATCAAGATAGTGAAACAAAAGACCATTATCTATCCTTCGATGGTGGTAATGAAAATGGATCCTACTATTTAGGCTTAGGCCTACTTGATAATGATGGGTTAGTTTTAGGTTCAGGGTTTAAGCGATATTCTGGAAACTTTAGTGGATCCTACCAAGTAACCAACAATGTAAAGGTAAGCTCAAACATTTTATACTCACATTCAAACCTAAGCTTGAGTCCATTAGGAGCAGAGAGCACCATATTTAGGAGGTTCCAAGGACAAGCGCCAACTCAAAGAACATATGATAGCAATCCTGATGGTACTTGGTCTGATCAATATGCGGTAGGACAAAACCAAGGTTTTGGTAACCCATTATACTATCAAGACAAATTTGTTAGAAAAAACCTTGAGCAACGTTTATCAGCATCTGTAAACATTGATTGGGATATTATCGATGATTTAACCTTATCTGTTAAAGGAAGCCATTTTACCATAAACAACCATAATGAAAGTTTTAATAGAGCTTACCGCGTTGGCAGTACTACAGGCCCTTTACGTACTGGTAGAGAAGCTGGAGTTAGCTTAACAAGAACATTGAGAAACCAATTAACTGCCACACTTAACTATACTAAAAAAATAGGCTCCCACAACTTTAATGCCCTATTAGGCACAGAATACTTTAAGGACAATGTATTTTCTTCCTCTGCTGGAACAAGAAACTCTCCAACAGATTTGATTGAAACCCTTAATGCAGGAGCTGAAGCTAATGGAGTCCCATCCAGTTTTGAATCAGAATATGTTTTAACATCGGCCTTTGGCAGATTGTTGTACGATTATGATGACAAATATTTATTCAGTTTTACATTTAGAAATGATGGTTCTTCCAGATTAGGAAATAATAAGTTTGATTTCTTTCCAGGCGTTTCTTTTGGTTGGAACGCTCATAACGAATCATTTTTTCAAGAATCGTCTTTAAGCAAAACTATTTCAAGATTGAAACCTAGATTAAGTTATGGGGTTAATGGTAATCAAGATGTATTAAGTAATTATGGTGTATATGGAGCCTATGGTTCTCAAGGTGTTTATAACGGGCAAACTGGTTATGGCAATAGTGGTTTACCAACATTAGATTTGCTTTGGGAAAAATCCACCACCTTTAATACTGGTCTAGACATCTCATTCTTTAACAATAGATTATCACTTATTGCCGATGTATATTCAAGAGATATTAAAGACAAATTGGCAAACCTAACACTCCCTTATTATACTGGGTTTAGTGGCATCTTAACCAATAATGGAACTATAAGAAACAAAGGTTTTGAATTACAGGTTAATGGTGATATCATTAGAAATGATAATTTAACTTGGAATATTGGAGCAACATTTACCACTAATAAAAATTATGTAATTGATCTGCCCGAAAATGATAATGACCTCAACAGACAAGGTGGTACTAGAATATGGAACCCTAGTACAGGTCAAGAAGAATGGGTTGGAGGCTTACAGGAAGGGCAACGTAATGGCCTAGATTTAGTGGTTGCTTTTGTACAAGAAGACATTTATGACACTCAAGCCGAAGCTGATGCCGATAACTCGATTACCGACACATATGTACCAGGAGCTAGCCGTAATAAGCGTTGGGCTGGTGATGTAAAATGGAAAGACATGAATAGCGATGGAGTTATAGATGAATTGGACCGTAAAGTGATAGGCCGTACAACTCCTGACTTTGTTGGTGGTATTACCTCTAGCCTTAAATACAAAAACTTTAGCTTATTTGTAAAAACAGACTTTGCTACGGGTCATTTAGTATGGAACCACATTAGAGCCAAAGGTTATGCTCAAACCCAGGGTAACTTGGCGCAACCCATTGAAGTGAAAGATTCTTGGACACCAACAAACACTGATGCCGATTGGCCGCGTTTTGTATTTGTTAATGGTTCTAAAAACGTATGGAGAGGCAGTGAATCAGCAAGTAGCTTACAAAACTTTGGAAATCAAAAATTCTGGGAAAAGGGCAATTATTTGGCATTACGTGAAGTCACTTTAAGTTATGATGTACCAGCTAAATACTTTAAGGATGTAGTAAAAAGGTTTAGTGTATATATAACAGGTTCTAATCTGCACTACTTTAAGAGCATGTCTGGAGACACACCAGAACTTGGTGGTGTGCAATATGGAAATTTTCCAATGCCTAAAACTTTTACTATTGGTCTTAACGTAACATTTTAAATTTTATAAAAATGAAAAAAATTATATATCTATTAATAGCCGTTATATCGTTTAGTGCTTGTGAAAATGAACTGGAACTAACCAGCCCTAGTGAATTAACAGCGGCAGGCTTTTGGGACACCGAAGAAGGTGCCCTTACAGCTCATACGGGATTATATTCGAACTTGAGGTCATCTGCCTCAACACTATGGGGATTGGGTGAACTCAGAAGTGATATTTGGGGTGGGAGGACTTATGAATCGCCTGCAAGTGTAGATTTTATTGAATCGAATATTACCATTTCCACAGCACCTTATGGTGGCTGGGCAGGACTTTATTCAAACATGCACAAGCTCAATGATTTCTTGATTAATCTTCCTAATGTAAGTTTTAACGACGAGTCAGACAAAAACCATTTAATGGGTCAAGCCTATGGCTTAAGGGCATTATACTATTATACCCTGTTAAAAACTTGGGGTGATGTACCTATTATATTAGAGCCTATTGCTGATATAAACCCTGAAGGCATAAGCAAGCCTAGGTCACCTCAATCTGAGGTTATGGCACAAATAAAATCTGATATTGCAGCATCTTTGAATGCCTTTGGTTCAGATAACAGCTATTGGGAAGGCAATAGAAACTTTTGGTCTAAAGCAGCTACATTAGCCTTAAAAGGTGATGTATATATTTGGTCTGGAAACTTGATGGGCGGAGGCAGTGCCGACTTTACCGAAGCAAAAACCGCATTACAGCAAATTGCATCATTAGGGGTTGGTTTAGCTTCAAGTGTAGACAACCTTTGGGGTGTAGCAAATGAAGGCACTAATGAGTTCATTTTTGCAATACAATATAAACGCGATGAAGCCTCAAACATCTATAATAGTTTTACAGGAAGGTCTACTGAGATAAACCCACAGTTTAATGCTGCTGGTGAATCCATGAGCAGTTTTATTATTGCAGGTGCAAATCGGTACGGACAATCGGAGAAAACCATCCTTTTATTAGACGATAATAATGATGCTCGTAAAGATGCCACATTTATTAGGTTATACAAAAATGATAATGGTGGTGCAGGTTACCCAACCTATAACGAACCAAATTACTTTGGGTCTATATTTAATAAGTTTTTGGGGCGTGTAGATGGTTCGGAGCGCATTTTTGAAAACGACGTTCCATTCTATCGATATGCCGATGTACTTTTATTATTAGCTGAAGCCAAAAATTTACTTGGCGAAGATCCGTCAGGGGAAATTAACCAAATACGCCAAAGAGCTTATGGGGCTAATTATGTAGCTGCAACCCATGCCTATGTTAACAGTACACAAACCAATAATGCCAACGCCATTTTAAACGAGCGTTACAAGGAATTTATTGGTGAAGGTAAACGTTGGTGGGATTTAAGACGAGCTGGTGATAGTTTTGTAATTAATGAAGTAAGCTTTCTAAATTCTGGTGATGAATACAAGTTATTGTTACCAATAACCACGGATATGATAGGTAGAAACCCTTTATTGGAGCAAACTCCGGGATATACCAATTAATCACATATTTTCATTCATATAGTTAGTTTTGAGTTAATTTGAGAGTGTTGGAGATAGCGTATGGAACCGTTCAGAGTATATACGCTTTCTTCAGCACTTCATTAAGCTACAATTATTAATTATTTTATAAATTGAACACATTAAAACATTTCCATTAAATAGAGAAAAGTACTAAATCATTACAATTCATGATATCAAACCTCATTGCAGCTACTTATGCTCCTATGCATAACGACGGTTCATTAAATACAGAACGTATTAAAGACTACACCCAATTTTTAATAAGGAACCATGTCGCGGGTGTATTCATGAACGGATCGACCGGAGACTTCACCTCTTTAACCATAGAGGAGCGCAAAGCCATAACTTTGGCCTGGTCTGAAAACAAATCGGACGATCTCTATTTAATTGATCACGTGGGAGATCCGAGTCTTAAAGTGGCTAAAAACCTGGCAACGTATGCCGCGGACAAAGTAGACGCCATTGCAGCCATTGCCCCTTTTTACTTCAGGTTGAACAGTATTGATAAACTTATTGAGTATTGCAAAGAGATTGCTGCCTGTGCTCCCAACCTGCCCTTTTATTACTATCACATCCCCGTACTATCCGGAGCCCATTTAAATATGGCCTCGTTCTTAGAACAAGCAAAAGATAAAATACCTAACCTGGCAGGTATCAAATTTACAAATAATAACCTGATCGATTACGGGCATTGCAAGTCTAAGGCTAACAGCAAATACAATATTTTATTTGGCTATGATGAACTGTTTATTAACAGCCTTCCATTAGGAGCTAACGGCTGGGTAGGCAGTACTTACAACCATTTGGCTCCTTTATATTATAAGATTAAAACGTTGTTCGAAAATGGCGATATGGAGGCCGCTGCCGATTTACAGTCAAAAGCCATCCGATTTGTTGAATTTTTAGATAGCAATGGTGGATTTAACGGGGTAGCGAAAGGCTTTATGAAAGTATTGGGTGTCGACTGCGGTCCTAGCAGATTTCCGCATACGACCTTAACCGATGGGGATTACGCTAAAATTAAGAAAACATTGCATGACATGGGATTGACTCCCTGGTTTAGTATATAAATAGCAAAAAAAATTAAGACTAAAAAAGCTAGATTAAGATTTATTAAACTAGCTTTTATTTTTTAACCCATGATTATAGATAAACTAGAAAACGCGACCCTATACTTTGGTATAAACGATCGTATCAAAAAGGCACTTAATTATATTCAACAAACCGATTTTAAGAAACTGGATCTGGGAAAACATAACATTGATGGTGATACCATTTACGCCCTTGTTTATGAATATACTACAAAGCACCCGGATAATAGCTTTTTAGAAGCCCATCGCAATTATATAGATATTCAATACATTTTTGAAGGCATCGAACAAATTGGCCTTACAACATTGGAAAACCAACGAGCTGTAAAAACCTACAACAGTGCTGACGACTACGAATTGTTCGACGAAACGTATTCATTGATCTCCTTGAAAAAAGGGCTATTTGCCATTTTCTTTCCAGATGATTTACACATGCCGGGCATTAAAATGGGCAACCCTTCTACCGTTAAAAAAGTAGTTGTAAAAGTTAGGATTTAATGATTTTAAGCACCCTTTCGAAATGAGGTTCCAAGTGGTTTCTCATAGCTTCCCTAAACCGCTCCGGAGTACCTGTCTTCAAAATATTTAATAAATCCCTATGCGTCACAAAAGTGCCTTTTGAATATTTAAAATCTTTGGATTCGGGCGACATATTGTCGTGCACATAACTAAACACCGGTAGCAGCAAATCCTGAAAACGCTGTAAGGTCGTGTTGTTAGACATTTCATAAAGTTTACCGTGAAATGCAATTTCATGTTCCAGGCTAAAAAAACTGGTATTAATCTCATCTCTTTCTTGCTCAGCAACAATAGTATCTAACGCATCCACATCCTCTTTGGTCTTTCTTGCAAATAACAGATCGGCCATACCCATTTCCAGGATCAACCGAAGCTCAAAAATATCGGTTAAGGTCTGCTCTCCCAAAAGATTATACTCAATCGCCTTTTCAAAATTTTGAATGATATCTGGTTGTGTAAGCACCATACCCTTACGCTTTTTAGATTCTATAACTCCAATGGTTCGTAAACGCAAAAGTGCTTCTCGAATAACCGTTCTACTAACCCCTAATGCTTCGGCAAATTCTAACTCCTTTGGAATGGAATCTCCAATTTTTAAATTATTCTCCTTGAAATATTCCTTTAGTCTAAGCTCCACCTTATCTACTAACGATAAATTCTCTAAGGGCGTAATATTTGTAAGCTTCTTCATTGTTAAATCCTAATTATTAAAATATTAAAAGCTATTATTAATATTTATTTTTATATTTTTGTATTATGTTATACATATAAAGATATAATATATTACTTAATAACAAAAGCGAATATATAAAATATTACCAAAGAACATGAAATGCCCATTAACAATATGTTGCAAACCAACCAAAAAGATAATCAAGGCATTACATCTGACCATTAAAAAACTAAAAATATTAACAGATGAAATATTCCAGGCTCTATAAAGATACATTGTTAAATAACGTTATTCCCTTTTGGGAAAAATATGCCATCGACCCTGTAAACGGCGGCTACTTTACATGTCTTGATTCAAAAGGAAATGTATACGACACCGATAAATTTATTTGGCTTCAAGGCCGACAGGCCTGGACCTTTTCGATGCTATACAATAAGGTTGAAAAAAATGAAAACTGGTTAGCCATTGCTAAAAACGGTATTGACTTTTTAAAAAAATATGGCTCCGACGACAACGGGGATTTCTATTTCTCTGTGACAGCCGAAGGACAACCATTGGTTAAGGCTTATAACATATTTTCTGATTGCTTCGCGGCCATGGCCTTCAGCCAATACGCCAAAGCTTCCGGTGATGAAACCGTTAGAGCACTGGCTATAAAAACGTATTTTAATATTTTAAAAAGAAAAGATAACCCCAAAGGGATGTATGAAAAAAATACGGCTACAAGACCACTGATTGGTTTTTCACTTCCCATGATCCTGTCCAATCTCGTCTTGGAACTGGAAGATATCCTGGAACCGGAAGAAATAGAGAGAACGCTTGATTACAGTGTGCATCAGGTAATGGACGTTTTTTTGGATAAGCAGACCGGTTTGATCTTTGAAAATGTATTTCCGGACGGATCGCACGATAATAGCTTTAACGGTCGTTTAATAAACCCGGGGCACGGCATTGAGGCCATGTGGTTTATGATTGACATAGGTGTACGTCGCAAAGACAAAGCTCTGATAGATAAAGCCGCTCAAACTATTATTACAATTCTGGAATATAGTTGGGACACCAAACACGGGGGCATATTTTACTTTATGGATATAAAAGGGTATCCACCTCAACAATTAGAATGGGATCAAAAATTATGGTGGGTCCATCTGGAGACTTTAGTAGCCTTAGCAAAAGCCTATCAGTATGCCGGCAACGAAGCGCTTTTAAATTGGTATGATAAAGTACATGAGTACGCCTGGTCACATTTCCATGATCCTGAAAATGGTGAATGGTTTGGTTATTTGAATCGTCAGGGGGAAGTATTACTAAATTTGAAAGGTGGTAAATGGAAAGGATGCTTTCATGTCCCCAGAGCCATGTACCAATGCTGGCAATCTTTTGAAAACATTGAAACACAAATACAATAAATTTAAATATTATGAAAAACCTCATCATCCTTATAACAGCCACATTACTTTATTCTTGCGTAACTAAAACACGCAATACGAATAAAGTCAATGTTGAAAACCCGGAATTTGTATCGTTATTCAACACGGGCATGCAAGAAGGTGTTTCCTGTTATAGAATTCCAGCAATCGTAACAGCTCCAAATGGGGATTTGGTTGCTGCTATTGATCAACGCGTCCCCTCTTGTGGCGATTTAAAGTGGAGTAAAAACATTAATATCATTATGCGTAGGAGCAGCAATAATGGTAAAACCTGGACTCCTATTGAAACTGTCATTGACTTTCCTGAAGGTCAATCGGCTTCAGATCCTTCAATGATTGTAGATAAAATGACCGGAGCCATTTTTCTGTTTTACAACTATATGAATCTGGATACCGAAAAAGATATTTACTATTTACATGTTATGAAAAGTTCGGATAATGGAAAAACATGGAGTACCCCTCGTGATATCACTTCTCAAATAGCCAAACCAGAATGGCATAAAGACTTTAAGTTTATAACATCCGGTCGAGGTATTCAAACGCGCTCAGGAAAACTACTGCATACTATGGTAAACTTAAATAGTGGATTGCACGTGTTTGGAAGTGACGACCACGGAGACACCTGGTATTTTATTGATACCCCTATTCAACCTGCTGATGAGTCAAAAATTGTAGAGTTGGCCGATGGCACTTTAATGATCAATGCCCGTGTGAATAAAAAAGGGATTAGATATGTTCATACTTCCCAAGACGAAGGCAAAACATGGGCTACCAAACCGGCTGCAGAATTAATAGATCCTGGTTGCAATGCCAGTATTATACGTTATACCTCAAAAGAAGATGGGTACGCTAAAAACCGGTTGCTCTTTTCTAATGCCAAATCTGAAAAAGGGCGTATAAATATGACGGTTCGCATTAGTTACGATGAAGGCAAAACCTGGAGTGAAGGCAAAACGGTTTATGAAGGGTCATCGGCCTATTCATCATTAACAATTTTACAAAATGGAGCCATTGGGTTGTTCTTTGAAAAAGATGATCATACAAAAAATGAATTTACCAGTTTTTCGCTCGAGTGGTTAACCAATGGCAAAGACGCTTTAAAAAAGCCTTAATAACCTTAATTAAATGTCCACTAAATTTGCTTTATTCATACTGCTCGCATTCAATTTAACTTTACCAATACATGCTCAAAAAATAAGGGTTGCCTGTGTAGGCAACTCTGTTACTTATGGCGCCGGTATAAAGGATAGAGATATCAACTCCTATCCTTCGCAATTACAAAAATTACTTGGCACCAATTATGAGGTGGCGAATTTTGGACACTCAGGTGCAACCCTGCTTAAAAACGGGCATAAGCCCTATTGGGAAAAACCAGAATTTCAAAGATCAAAAGACTTTGCTCCCAATATAGTAATCATTCATTTGGGGCTGAACGATCAGGGCAATAACAATTGGCCGGAGCATAAAGATGAGTTTGTTGCCGATTATCTGGAGATGATCACGACCTATAAAAATCTCCCAAGCAAACCTCAGGTTATGATCTGTAAAATGACACCCACCTTCTCAGGACATCATTGGTTTGAAGAAGGTATGCGCGAAAGTTTTAAAGACATTCAGTTCAAAATTGAAACAATTGCTTCCACAGCAAATGTAGAACTTATAGATCTGCACGAACCCCTATATCGCTTTCCTGAATATTTCCCGGATAATTTACACCCCAC
Organism: Snuella lapsa; assembly: GCF_039539345.1. Lineage (NCBI taxonomy): Bacteria > Pseudomonadati > Bacteroidota > Flavobacteriia > Flavobacteriales > Flavobacteriaceae > Snuella > Snuella lapsa. Next base: position 32,562 of record NZ_BAABCY010000079.1, read on the forward strand.
AAAAGATGGTGCTGCCATTATAGCCCAAAAAGTATACACAACAATTACCGGAGATTATGGCGGATTGCAGTTACCAAAATTTTATGGAGAAAACATGGTTTTTCAGCGTCATGCTCCCATTGTTATTTCGGGTATCGCAAATGCTAACGATCGTATTACGGTTCACTTAAACACCAGAAGTGCCTCAACAACAGTGGCAAAAAACGGCATTTGGCAAGTTACTATTCCCGCCATGAATGCAGGCGGGCCATATACTCTTAACATTCAATCAGAAGAGTCTAAAGACATTCACTTTAACCAAGTATACATTGGCGACGTTTGGCTGGCCTCAGGCCAATCGAATATGGACTTTAAGGTGAATCAAATGCAATCTTATGAAAGTGTTTTAAAAGATTCTTTAAGCCCGAATGTTTTTGTTTTATCAATGGATCCTAAGGTTTTAAAAGGAAACCCTTTTACTGAAAAAGAACGTTCCCTTTGCAATACAAACGATTACTTTGAGTACTCTAATTGGAGTAATACCCGCGACGAAACATTAGAAAACTTTTCAGCAGTTGCTTACGCTTTCGCCTATACTATTCAAAAAGAACTGAATGTTCCTATTGGCATTATTTGTAATGCTGTGGGGGGATCGCCAACCCAGGCATGGATTAGTCGGGAACGTATGGAGGCTACTCATGAGACCATTAGTATGCTTAACGACTCATGGTTTAATCCTTTAATAGACACATGGGTTTCAGAACGAAAATCTGAAAATTTCGGAGGTGATAAACATACAAACATGAGACATCCCTACGACCCCACTTTTTTATTTGATTCTGGCATTTTGCCATTGGTAGATTATAACTTTAAAGGGGTTATTTGGTATCAGGGGGAATCGAATGCCGAGCGAATAACTCTTCACTCTCGATTATTTAATATGTTGGTAAACGATTGGCGCTTGCATTGGCAAAAGCCCGAAATGCCTTTTTACTATGTGCAGCTAAGTAGCATTAACAGGCCTACATGGGGCCAATTTAGGGATTCGCAACGACAACTGCTTTCCATACCCCATACAGGTATGGCGGTATCGTCTGATGTTGGTCACAAAACCGATGTACATCCAAAGCAAAAATGGATCGTTGGAGAACGGCTGGCTAAAATTGCATTAAATAAAACATACGAAAAATCAATAAGCTTTTCCGGACCTTTGTTGGATTATGTAAATATTCGAAATGATTCCCTGGAAATTCATTTCAAATATGGAGATGGCCTAAAAACAGTAGATGGTGCTCCCATAAAAGACATAGAGATTGCCGGCGAAGATAAAGTATTTGTTAAGGCTATGACCAAAATTAAAGGGAACAGGATCATTGTTTGGTCCAAGCAGATTAAAAACCCACGGTTCGTCCGGTATGGCTATAGCCCTTTTACAGAAGGTAACCTCGTTAATAAAGCTAACTTACCTGCATCAACATTTTCAAACATTATAAACTAAACTAAATGAAAACATTTTATTCTCTTTTAACCATTCTATTTTTATCCAGCATTAGTTACGCTCAAAAATTTGAAAATCTCGCATTAACACCTCCAATGGGATGGAACAGCTGGAATCGATTTGAGTGCGAAGGCGTTAACGAAACCGTAATTAAAGAAATGGCCGACGCCATGGTTAGTAAAGGCTTAAAAGATGCAGGCTATGAGTACATTGTTATTGATGATTGCTGGCAGATAGGACGCGATAAAAACGGGTACATTATTATTGATAAAGAAAAATTCCCTTCAGGCATTAAGGCGCTGGCTGATTATATCCATTCCAAAGGATTGAAATTTGGCATCTATTCCGATGCCGGAACAAAAACTTGTGCGGGTCGCCCCGGAAGTAAAGATTTTGAGACCCAAGACGCCGAAACTTATGCCAAATGGGACGTAGATTACCTAAAGTATGATTGGTGTTTTACCGAAGGGCAAGATGCCAAACAATCCTACAGAACCATGAGGGATGCGCTCTATAAGGCAGGTAAACCCATTGTTTTTAGCATGTGCGAATGGGGTACTAACAAACCATGGGAATGGGCACAAGACGTGGCGCATCTTTACAGAACGACTTTGGACATTGATATGAAAGGTAGGTTCGATGGTGATATTTGGGGGAATCAATTAGGGTGGACAACCATACTCGACAAACAAGTAGGTTTAGAAAAATACGCCGGTCCCGGACATTGGAACGATCCGGATATGCTGGCTGTTGGCAACAACCATATGACCACAAACGAAGCAAGAGCCCATTTTAGCATGTGGTGCATGTTGGCCGCTCCTTTAATGGCCGGTAACGATTTAAGGTCTATGACCGTAAACGACCAGGATATTTTAACAAACAAAGCCTTAATTGCAGTAAACCAAGATGCCTTAGGCAAACAAGGATTTAAAATTGAAGATTTTGGCCACTTTGAAATTTGGCAAAAGCCCCTATCAAACGGCGATATCGCACTATGTTTTTTTAATAGGGACACCAATAACAAAAAGTACAAAATCGACTGGGAGAAAATAAGAATCAAGGATTTCTCGGGAGAATATACCGTGCAAAACCTATGGAATCACAAAACTATTGGAACCACTGAAACAACGTATTTAATTGATGTTCCTGCTCGGGATGTAGTCGTGTATAGATTAACTCAAAACAAATAACCCCAATTCATTCTGGGGTCAAACCATTTTAAAAATGTCAGTTCGAGTGATTAAATCACTCGAATTGGCAAAAATTTCATCAAAATGCACAAGGGAGTTAAATAAACAGATTAACTATGAAAGCACTACAACTATTATTAGTAACTTTTATTTTTATTTTACATTCTATTTCATATTCACAATCTAATCATACAACTGCATTAGAACATAATTACCCTATCATTCCTACACCCCAAGAAATTAATTATGGTAATGAAGAAATAGAATTTAACCATATCAATATTCAATCTAATGAATTTGAAAACGAAGGCAAGTTACTATTAGCGTTTTTCAAAACAAATCAACTACAAAATAACCCCAATGGCTTATTAATTGAATTGCATAAAACGCCTATAGCAAACACCAGCAGTAATGAGGCCTACACTTTAACCATTTCAGACAAACTAGTTATTTCTGCAGCAACCTCCGAAGGCATCTTTTATGGTATCCAAACCTTAAAGCAATTATTTAGAATGCACAATGAAAAAGGCATTTTTCCTAAGGTAAAAATAACGGATTGGCCCGCATTTAAAATTCGTGGATTTATGCATGATACGGGGAGAAATTTTCAGTCGGTTGCCCAACTTAAAGAGCAAATAGAGGTACTGGCAAATTACAAATACAATGTATTTCACTGGCATTTAACCGATAATCCCGGTTGGCGTTTAGAGAGTAAAATGTACCCCGGGTTACAATCGGAAGCCGCAACAACGAGACAAAAAGGACGGTTTTATTCCCTGGAGGATTTTAACGATATTCTTACTTTTTGTAAATCCAGACACATTACTGTAATTCCCGAACTGGACATTCCCGGGCATACCGAAGCATTCAGAAAAGCGTTTCAGATAAAAACCATGAGCGATCCCAGGGTAAAACCCATACTTATAAATCTTTTTAAAGAGCTTTTAGATTGGACCAACCCCAGGGATGTGCCTTATATCCATATTGGAACCGATGAAGTTAAGGCTAATATCGAACACGTTTCTAATGAGGTGTTACTTGATATTATCAACTTGATTAAAAGTGCCGATAGAGATGTTATCGTATGGAAACAAGGCATCCAAGTGAAAGAAGACAAAACCTCAATAAATCAATTGTGGGCACAACACAAACCAAGAAAGGGGCATCGATTTATAGACTCCAGAAGTAACTATATTAATCATCTTGACCCTTTTGCTGGTATGGCCCGATTATATTTTCAACAACCTTGCCGGCAAGAACAAGGAACTGATTTAGCCCTAGGCGGCATTTTATGTGCCTGGCCAGACAATAACATTGGCCATGAACGTGATATACTAAGGCAAAATCCCATTTACCCATCTATGGTATTTTATGCCGATGCCATTTGGAAAGGCAGAACCAAAGATTATCCCGAATATTGGGCTCAACTACCGCCTAAAGACACCCCCGAATTTAATGCTTTTAAAGCCTTTGAACAAAAGGTAATTACACATAGAGATTTGTTTTTTAAGGGAAAAGAATTCCAATATATTGCACAAACTGATAACTATTGGAAACTAATCGGCCCCTTTGACCACCTGGGTGATTACCAAAAATCATTCCCGGCAGAAAAAAGTATACACACCTCTTATACAATTGACAACCAATTATTCACCTGGACAAATACTCATACTGGCGGGACGATCCATTTAAAACATTTTTTTGGTTTTCCCGCCGTTACCACTGCCAAATCAGGTACTTTCTATGCTTATACCAACATATTCTCCCCAGATGACAGAACACAAGATTTTTGGATAGGCTTTCAAGGATGGTCACGATCCGGACGCAGAGGTGGGCCAACACCCAATATTGGACAATGGCATACCACCAATCCTAAAATTTGGGTAAACAACCAGGAAATAGCGCCTCCTATATGGAAACAACCAAACTTGGGGGCAGATACGCATGAGATTCCGTTTATTGATGAAGATTATTTTTATAGAGCTCCAACGAAAATTAAACTAAAAAAAGGCTGGAATACCGTATTACTAAAAATTCCTCATGGCGAAAACTCCTGGAAATGGATGTTTACCTGTATACCTGTAAACGTTACAGAAAATGGTGTTAGAGAAGTAGACGAATTAAAATTTAGCACTACATTTGAGAATAATTAAGACTCTTTTAAATAATGAAAAAGCTCATAATCATACTTTTAATTACTACTGTTAAAATCGGATTAGCCCAAACTTATTCCGACCATTATTACAAAAGGAAAGCATTATTCGAAAGCGAACCAGATACTAAAAACGAAATTATTTTTTTAGGAAACAGTATTACTGAAGGGGGTCAATGGAAAACCCTGTTTCCAAACAGAAATGTTATCAACCGCGGTATTAGTGGTGATGTTACGGACGGTATCTTATTTAGATTAGCAGAAGTTACTTCCTCTAATCCTTCAAAAATCTTTTTAATGATCGGGACTAACGATATGGCGCGCGGAAAAAGCATTGATTATGTTATCGACGGTATTGTAAAAATCGTTTCTCAAATTAAAGAACAATCAAAAGACACAAAAATATTTTTACAAACCATACTCCCAATCAATCCAAATGTAGGCCATAAATTTTCCGGACATAAAAACAACCATCAAAAAATTATAGAGGCCAATAAACGCATAAAAGCTTTAGCAGAAACATATCATTTAACATATATCGATCTTCATAAATTTATGCGTAATCGCAAATGGCATTTAAAATCAGAGTACACTTACGACGGATTGCATCTAAGTGAAAAAGGCTATAAAAAATGGAAGAAAGTCATTAATAAATACGTCAATTAAAATGAGTAATCAGCCAAGACCCTATGTTTTAGCAGAATCGAACTGGAAACATGTAAAAGATGAGCAGTATACTGTTGCCATTTTGCCCTGGGGAGCTACCGAAGCTCACAATTATCATTTACCGTATGCCACCGACAACATTCTTGCTGAATCGGTTGCCATAGAATCCGCTGAGAAAGCCTGGAGCAATCATGCCAAGGTTATTGTACTTCCCACTATTCCGTTTGGAGTAAATACAGGGCAAATTGATGTCCCATTATGTATAAATATGAGCCCGAGCACCCAATTGGCGGTTTTAAAGGATATTGGTTTTGTTCTGAATAAACAAAACATTAATAAGTTCGTTATTGTTAATGCCCATGGTGGTAATCACTTTAAACAAATGATTCGGGAGCTTTCGATAAGCTATCCGGATGTATTTATTTGTGCTTTAGACTGGTGGAAAGTTACTGATGCGGATCATTTTTTCGATACGCCCGGAGATCATGCCGGTGAATTGGAAACGGCAGTGGTCATGCATTTAACACCCAATTTTGTGTTACCCCTCGAATTAGCAGGAGATGGAGCTGCCAAAACATTTAAGATATCAGGTTTAAAGGAAGGATGGGTTACTGCACAACGCCAATGGACCGAGGTTACAAGTGATACCGGAGTGGGAAATCCTTATAAGGCGTCTAAGGAAAAGGGAGAGAAATTCTTTGATGTGGTTACCGACAAAATAGCCCTGTTCTTCAAAGAATTACATCACGCCGATTTAAATGATATGTATGAATAAACAGGCCGTTTCCCAATTTTCAACTAGAAACTAAAATATATTTTAAATATTATGTTATACATAATACATTTTTTATTACATTTGAAGCATACAATATGCTGATAAAATGAAACTTAACTCAAAATTTGTCTTATTATTACTTTCTCTATTCGCCTTTTCATGTTCATCCTCTGCAGATGTTAAAATTGAAGAAGACCAAAATTCAACTGAAAATAATTGCAACTTAACCTCATCAAAGTCTACAACAAGCTACATTAATTATTTCAAGATAAATGACGGCACATTACTTAATCATATCTCAAACAATGTGGGTTATGAAAAAACCATTGATAATGACATAGCATTAACCTCAAACGGGTCTTACAAATTTAATTTTGGGATAGGCGATCCTACTAAAGGAAAATATAAGATTGTACATATTTGGATAGATAAAAACCAGGATGGTGATTTCAATGATCCACAAGAACTTATCTTAAGTTGGAATGGCGAAAACAGCACCAATGATCTTCAATTTTCCAATAAACCAATAGGAATTATTTCTCAGTTGGGTTCAACCTTTCTAAGAATAGTAATGAGATCATCCAATAGTCCAATTACCTCAATATCGCCTTGTAGTAATTTTAATGATGGAGAAATTGAGGACTATGCGGTTAAAATTGAACCGGCACCAGAGCCCCTTAGTGTTTTAACCCCTGAGGTCACACACGACTTATTCACAGGCAGTGGCACAACTTTTTTAACAGATGGCATTCCCCATACATTTAGGATACCGTCTTTAGTTACCACAAAAAATGGCACTTTATTAGCGATTGGCGATGGCCGGTTAAATAGTAATGCCGACGTTCCAAATAGAATAGACTTTTATATAAAGCGAAGTACCGATAACGGGACAACCTGGGGGGATAGTATTGTAATATCCAATACTATGTACGGCGGAGATGCATGTACTGTTGTTGACAAAACAACGGGAAGGATATTCCTTTTCTATGCTTATTCACAATTCAAAAATATTTTTGGATCAGATGGAGACCCAAATAGTGTAAATTGCTTAAGATCCCGTTATATTTATAGTGATGATGATGGACTAACATGGTCTGACCCTGTTGATTTAACAGCCGATTTATATAAACCTGGGGATAACTCATATTGGGCATCCGGAGGAACAGGTATTCAATTGAGAAATGGAACCTTGGTAATTCCAATAGCTATTGTAAGATCCGGTGTAATTTACGGCGGTTTATTATATAGTGCAGATCACGGTCAAACTTGGAACAGATCTGCGACAAACAGCTATGATAGGTTTGATGAAAACACAATAGTCGAGTTAAACGATGGTAGAATTATGGTAAATGCAAGAAATCATTATGGAACCTCTAACCGCTTAATAACCTATACTTCAGATTTAGGCTCAACGTGGGAACCTTACCATTTCGATTCAATATTGATTGACCCTATATGTCAGGGGCATATAACAAGGTATACTTCAACTTTGGATGGTTATGATAAAAATAGAATATTATTTAGCAATCCAGGTAATACGTCTTCAAGAAAAAATGGCACTTTAAGAATTAGTTACGATGAAGGTCAAACTTGGACGCATTCAAAATTATATCAAGAAGGCGATTCAAATTATTCATGCATAGCTATTTTACCTAATGGAAAAATAGGTGTTTTATATGAAGTCAACCATTCGCTTTTAAGGTTTAAAAGATTTAACTTGGAGGATTTAACCGATAATATGGATACTTTCATTAATAATTAAATAAATATCGATTGCTTGTTCTTTTAAACTAATAATTGACACATATAATTCTTCGAGAATGAACAAAACTAAAAAAACCGCAAAATTAATACTTGCTATTTTATTCATTACGCTTTCCTATAGTCAAGAACCAAATCACAAAATAGTTGTTACTGACTTGCAAAGTTTACCCGCCGAAAATAATACAGCCAAATCTCATGGCTATGCAGGCATGATAGGAGGGCAACTAGGAGAAGTGACTATAGCTGCCGGAGGCGCCAATTTTCCAAATGGATTACCTTGGAAGGGAGGAAAAAAAGTATGGAGCGACAATATTTATATTCTTGAAAGCAATATATGGCGCTTATCTAAAACTAAATTACCAATACCTCTTGCTTATTCTGCCTCAGTTGCCTTAGAAAATGGGATTTTATGTATTGGCGGCAATAATTCAACAACTACTATCAATAAGGTTTGGCTTTTAACGTACAATAAAAACATTAAAGATGTAGAAATAGCGGAATACCCCTCACTACCAGAACCTCTGGCCTTTTCAGCTGCAATTAAAGATGAAGATTTTGTTTATGTAGTTGGTGGAAAAAATGCAAAAGCTACAACGAACTCATTTTACAGATTAAACTTAAAAGACAAACAAAAATGGGAAAAACTATCAAGCTTTCCCGGGATGCCCAGAGCTTTACATTGTATTGCTATTCAAGAAACCTCCTCCAATAAAAAGTTATTTCTAATAGGTGGAAGAAATCAGATTGAAGGTAAAAAATCACAAACGCCAACTAACTATTTATCTTATGATCTTAAAGAACATATTTGGAATGACGAAGGGAATCTTACCATAAATGGGGCCCCCAGGGTTTTAATGGGTGCTTCTGCAGAAGCTAAAGGCTCAATGCATATAACTGTTTATGGAGGAAGCGATGACCTTCTTTTTAACGAGCTTGAAAATATTTCACTGCAATTAGGTGTAACTACAAACGATTCTATTGCTAAAGTCTTAACCAACAGAAGAAATGAAATTCTTGATAATCATCCAGGGTTTTCAAAGGAAGTTTTGGCATATAATACCATTACCAATAAATGGTTTGTTTATGATAGTTTAGAAACAACGCTTCCAGTAACCGCATTAGCATTTAAGAACAATGACGATTTTGTAATTGTTTCAGGAGAAGTGTCTCCGGGGATTCGCACTCCCAAGGTGCACACATTTCAAACAGACAATGAGTCACATACTTTTGGAGTGGTAAACTATAGTGTGCTTGTATTGTATTTATTAATATCGGTGTTAATAGGCTTATATTTCGCACGCAAACAAAAATCTACTGAAGATTATTTTACCGGTGGTGGCCGTATTCCATGGTGGGCTTCTGGTTTAAGCGTTTTTGGAACATTACTTAGTGCTATTACCTTTATGGCAATACCCGCCAAGTCTTTCACAACAGACTGGTCATTCTTTTTTCTTAATATCACAGCTATTCTGATAACGCCGGTAATCGCCTTTATCTTTATTCCTTTTTTTAATAAGTTAAAAATAAAAACTGCATACCAATACTTAGAAGATAGGTTCAACTATACAGCTCGTGCTTTTGGAAGTTTATCGTTTATTCTATTCCAGTTGGGAAGAATAGGCATTGTACTTTTATTACCTGCTTTAGCAATTTCAATTGTCACCGGAATTCCAGTTGAAGCCAGCATATTAATAATGGGTATACTATGCATTATTTATACTGCTTTTGGTGGTATTGAAGCGGTAATATGGACAGATGTTATGCAAGTAATTGTTCTTATGGGGGGTAGTATTTTAACAGTAATATGGATTCTAATACATACTGAAACTTCATTTGATAATATGATGTCTTACGCTTTAGAACGAAACAAATTTAATGTTGCCAATATGGAACTCAACTTTACAGAATCAACGTTCTGGGTAGTATTTATAGGCGGACTGGCATCAGCAATGGTTACTCAAGGAACTGATCAAACTATTGTACAACGTTTTTTAACAAGCAATAATATTAAAGACTCTCAAAAAACCTTATATACAAATGCCGTTTTAACATTACCTGCTACTATTATATTTTTTGGTATTGGGACACTTTTGTTCATATTTTATAGTGAAATGCCTGCTGCTCTTTCGCCATCCATTTCCAATAACGATTCTATCTTTCCTTGGTATATTGTCAAAGAATTACCAATAGGAATTTCAGGATTATTGGTAGCTGGGATATTTTCAGCCGCTATGTCCAGTATTAGTAGCAGTTTAAATTCTGTATCCACAGCCTATTGTAATGATTTTCATGTTCATTTTAAACCTGAATTATCCGATCTTAAACTCTTAAGAATTGCAAGGATCGCTACAATAATAACAGGTTTAATAGGTTTACTTCTAGCGCTATGGATGGCTAATTCGAATATTAAATCCCTATGGGATCAATTTTACCGCTTTTTAGGTCTTTTTACTGGTGGTTTGGGAGGAATGTTTCTTCTGGGAATGCTTACCAAAAAAGCAAATACGACTGGAACCTTGTTGGGCTTATTATTCAGTGCTGTTTTAATATGGTATATTAGTGTTTTTACGGATATTAACTTTTTAATGTATTCCTTCTTTGGAGTAGTCTCTTGCTTTTGTTTTGGTTATCTGTTTAGTTTGATTATCGGGAGTAAACCTTCTAATTTTATAGCTATTAAAAAGTAGCTGTTATTAGTTAAAATTTAGCTACAAGACCAACAATTGTTCAGCCTGTTTATTGGAAACAGGTGTTTTTATTTGATCTCAAATAGAATGCAAATACTCAATTTAAGGTTAAGCTTTACTGAGGTGGTTACCTGGTTGTTTTTTTAAAATATCTTTCAGGATTTTTACATCAAATCAGCACCTCACTGATTTGTATAACGGGCTCAATATTGGTATAATTAGGTATGTCTCCCATTATTTTATCCGCATTCGGACCGAAGGAGTTTTCGAATGATTCCACGGTCTCAAAATATATATTCCCCATTGCTACATAGGTTGCTTCCTGATTCGGAGCTCCTCCGCCCAAACCTTTCTCAACGGTAGCCCCTATAACCGCATCGCCTAACAAGCCAGCAACCATGGGGACGTGCTTATTACAATAGTAATCCATATCAAATGTTTTTCCTTGTCCATTTGGATAAAGGACACTTACTTTTATTGTTCCTCTTTTCATAATAAATACACTTTAATTGTTTAACTTAAAAACATGTTATCGGTTGTTGCAGAGCAACCCTCACTCTATACGTAATAGTTAGCTTCAAACCTTAAAACAGGTTCAAAAGGTTTAAAGAAAGATACGAAAATTAGCTCACAAAGAAGAGCATACGTTATTTAAAAACGCTTATAATGAGACCAATACTCAGAAGCACCCTCAAAAAACATCCTATGAATCACCAATAAATATTCAAAAAAACATTAAATTAGGGTTTTGCCTTCACGTCTATTTTACTTTCCCTACATAAACTTCTGGAAAGATGAAACATTTTAGCAGATTGTTTGTAATAGTCATTTTGGTTCTGGCATCTTGTCATTCTATAAATGCACAGAAAGGTTTTAGGATTGAAGCCAATATAGGCCCCGCTTTGGGCGAATCGCGAGATTACCACACCTTCGCATTACAAGGTAATTTGTATTACCTCTTTCAGGTAACAGACAATATAGATCTAGGAATAACATCAGGATTCCTTTTGTATTTAGGCGATAATACTGACGATACTGCGCCTTTATTTTCATCAATTCCCGATGGCTACATTCCCATTGCATTAGCAGGGAGGATCGACCTTTCAAAAGCAGTCTCCGTTGGTCTCGACACCGGGTTATCGGTTAATATTGATGAGGACACTGGTTTTTATTTTCGTCCATTACTGATGTATCACATAAAAGAAAAGCTATCACTTGTAGCATCTTACATCCATATCAATGAAAAAGGAGGTGGAGACTTTATAATAGAAAACAAATATACCGCAGCAGCTTTAATGATAGGTTTAAACTTTGGTTTTTGATATTACTATAAAACCCTGTAACGCCTAACATCTTAATTCAAAAAGCCCCCACTTACTACTCATTGGGTGGGGTGCCTTCACACTAATGCTTTCCCTTTTTCTTATGGCTATTATTATGCTTTTTCCCCGGTCCTTTTCCTTTCTTTGAACCTGCATTGTGTTTTAATTGATGAAATTCAGCAGAACCCGGTTTGATACCAAGTTCTTTGGCAATAACTCCCCCGCCCCTTGACTTATGCGTCCTGTAAACTGTCAAAACTCTGTCTAAAGACACCCTGGCAATCTTCGCAACCTCTAATGAGAAGTAGATCTCACCGGGTATCATTCCGAGACTTACAGTCATATAATTCAATTTTTTTCAGAAACATTATATGACACATGCATCTCTTTATTAAACAGATTTAGATCCAGTCGCGCCTGGGTATTTATATTTTGTAAATCTGAATCTAATTGCACACTCCCTGTATTAAAGGTAATTTGAGCCGGTACTAAATAAAAACTAAATGAAAAAATGACTAAAAACAGGTATTTCATGGTATTTGATTTGGGTTAACATAATTATCTACGATAAAATTTCAAATTTAGACTGAGTTTCCTCCTATTTTTTTCAGAGAATAAGCCCCGTAAAATGTTTAATGCTTCCTTACTATGTTCAGAAATAAATCCTTTAAGTTCTTTTTTGAAAATAAAAGCCATAAATATATTACTTGATAGCCGGAATTAACAATTCTGTTTCTCAATTTATTTCGCTATATTTATAGTTGCTTTAATAGCCTATGCCCCTTTTTAAGATCTTATTATGGGGGTATGTACTATATAGTTGTAAGCACATCTTCATTTATAAAAATTTGGTTTTCGTGATATCTAAACTTTAAAGTATCAAATAGCACATAAAACCCAATTACATTGCTTCAAATTTAAATTACAATAACACTGTAAATCAGGTAACTCATTTAAAATTTGAGCATTATGAAATCAACCAACAATTCTTCAGCTGAACCAACACTCTTATTTATTCCTGATATTAGCGGCTTTACCAAGTTTGTTCACGAAACCGAAATATCCCATAGTGAGCATATTATAAAAGAACTGCTTGAAACACTTATTGACGCTAATGAAATGGATCTTCAAGTATCTGAAGTGGAAGGTGATGCGATCTTGTTTTATAGAAAAGGTAAAAAGCCTACGGCCGCCGAAACCTTAGCTCAAGTACAACGAATGTATATTAAATTTCATACCTGCCTGAGAACCTATGAATCGCAGCGTATATGCCAATGTGGCGCCTGTGCCAATTCTGATGGCTTAAGCTTAAAATTTATCATTCACTATGGAAATATCTCTATTAATCAGGTAAAAACCCAATCCAAACTGTTTGGAAGCGATTTAATCGTAGCACACCGCCTTATGAAAAATGACGTTCCATTAAAAGAATATGTTTTAATTACAGATCAACTTATAGATGCTTGCGCCTCTTGGGTTGAAATTGATCAGGTAGCCTGGGCTGCACCAAATCACGGTAACGGTCATTACGATTTTGGTGACATTAAATATTGTTATTTACCCTTAGCGCCTTTGGAATCTCATATTCCTCAACCGAGTATTGAAGATTACGCCACCGATTCAAACATGCGTCAAATTCTTTCCGTAGAATCCGTAATAACCGCACCTATAGAACTAGTATTTGATGTGGTCTCGGATGTTAATGCAAAACACCTTTGGGTACTAAATGTTAAGGGAAGTGACAAGACAAATGGCAAGATCGTCAAAAACGGCAGTACCCATAGATGCATTATGAATGAAGATGAAAACGATCCCTTTTTCACCTCTCATAGTTTTGAAATAAGCAAAGATCTTATCATCTGGATAGACACCAACCACACGCACGAAGCCAATATGGTAGTTACGCTTCGTCGTATTGGAAACCGCCTTACCAGAACAAATCTAACTGTGTTAAAAAAGATAAATCCTTTAAAAAAAATACTTTTCAATTTATTCATGAAAAAAGGTTTTGTTCAATTCTATGACACCTCCTTAAAAAAACTAAATGTATACTGTCAGGATTTACAGAAAAAAGGTCTAAAACATTCTTCCGGTATTTTACTAGAACCCGCAGGTAAGCCAGTGGCCTAGGCCTAAACAAGGATATCCCACATCCTACAAATTATATAATGTTAATGTATTTATTATTGTGCTTTTACCACATATACAAAAGGATAGGCTAAACTCATTGTCATGCATGCAGGAATCCCATTAGTCTCCGGCAGTCTGTACTCAACATAGATTTGCATACCTTAAATCGTTAAATCCTTTGCTTAATTATTTCACAAAAAGTATTGTTAAATATATTGAAGAGAACCTATCATATTACTATGATGACTTCAAAATCAAAACAATGAACTTTTAAGCAAAATTCCCCGTACATCTTTGCTATTTCTTTGCATCGAACCATTAAAACTTTAAGGTCATGAAAAACATTTTAGCAGGTATCATTTTAACTTTTACCCTTTTTAGCACTAATGCACAAGACACGAACCAAAGAATTATTATTGATGTAACCAGCACAAATTTTAAGGTATATCAATCTGTATTACTCACATTAAAAATTATGACTGCAAGTCACCCGAACACTCAGTTTGATGTCATCGCTTACGGAGAAGCAGTTCCGATGATGATGAAAAACCGATCGGTTGTTGCCGATCAAATATTAAAGTACCAAAACAATGATAACATTACATTTACGGCATGTGAAGTAAGTATGTCCCTATTCAATATTAAAAGAGAACAACTTTTAGATGGTATTCTTACTGTTGAAAACGCCATAGACGAAATAGTAAAGAAACAAGAAAAAGGGTGGGGATACATTAAATCGGGGATCTAAATACCCGTTCACATATGAAAAAAAATCATATATTCTGGTAATTTTAATACAATTGTAGTCCATTCCTTTTCCATACACACCTTTTTTATTTATGAAATTTAATACTTAAATTTGTTTCAAAGCCCTTTATTATCCCCAAAAATAATACTATCCTAAACTCCCTTAAAATAATAAATGGATAACTTATTTGAAAGCATAAAGGAAAGTTTGGTCTTTAACAAGTTCGCATTAGACGAACTTGTTTGCGTAGAATATACCTGTGGCGTTGTAGATGAAGAAGTTGGTATTTACACACAGTCTGATTATATTATCTATGTTTTAAGTGGCAAAAAGACCTGGCGTACTATTGAAGACGAGTGGCTCATGGAGGCTGGTCAAACCATATTTGTAAAAAAGGGAGCCGCTATTGTTCGTCAGTTTTTCGATGATGATTTTTGCATGTTCGGGTTCTTCCTTCCAGACGACATTATTCGTGAAGCTCTTAAAGATGTTATCCATAACGTTCCGATTAACAACCAAATCGATGTCCATCAATTTACCGCCACTAAACTGTTACCGAAAGATTATATAAATGATTTTATTCGGTCCATGTACCCTTATTTTAGGGATAAAAAGGAACCGCCGGAAGCTATTCTTAGATTAAAATTAAAAGAGCTCTTGATAAACATATTATATAATTGTGAAAACGATCTCTTGGTCTCTTATTTAAAATCGGTCACTGTTAACCCCGAACCGTCACTTACCCATATCATGGAGACCAATTTTACGTTCAATTTAAAGTTAGAAGAGTTTGCCAAAATGTGTCATCGCAGTCTCTCGAAATTTAAAAGAGATTTCTTTAACCATTACAATACCACCCCTGGCAAATGGCTATCCAATAAACGCCTGGAGCATGCTGCAGGCTTGTTGCTAAACTCCAATTCTAATATTACTCAAGTTGCCTTTGAATGTGGTTTTGAAGATGTTTCGCACTTTAGCAGAGCATTTAAAGATAAATTTGGAATGAGCCCCAGCAGCTATTTAAAAGCCTGAATTAGTAATTTATACAGCCCTGAACTTTTAAAACCAGCTTTTAAACTTTTTAGCAAAGCATCATGATGACGATTCAGCGAAATTTGCTGTAATAATTTAATCTTAAAAATCATGTCATCACAAACACTTCAACATTCCGACTGGCAACTATTAACCAAGCACATTGGTAATGATTTTGCCCAACGTGCCCTAGATTATGATTTAGAAGGCTCCTTTGTAAAAGAAAACTACAATCAACTTAGGGAGCACAAATTCTTTTCAGCTGCCATTCCCAAAGAATTAGGAGGTGGCGGTTTATCACATTCTGAGATGTGTCAAATTATCAAGACTATTGCTCACTACTGTAGCTCTACCGCTCTATCCTTTTCAATGCACCAACATTTAATTGCTGCCGCAGTATGGAAATACAAACACCAAAACGTTGGTAAAGAAATACTTCGTAACATAGCCAAAAATGAACTTATACTTATTAGTACGGGAGCACGGGATTGGTTAGGATCTAATGGCGAATTAAAAAAAACCAAAGGCGGTTATTTATTTTCAGGCACCAAGCATTTTGCCAGTCAATCTGCAGGAGGTGACCTTGTTGTTACCAGCGGCACCTATTTAAACCATAATACAGACTGGGATGTACTACACTTTACAGTTCCAATGGCATCGAATGGTGTTTCAATTTTAGACAATTGGGACGTTATGGGAATGCGGGGAACAGGATCTAATTCTATTGTTTTTGACAATGTTTTTGTACCTGAATCGGCCATCACATTGTCCAGACCAAAAAATGAATTTCATCCCGTTTGGCATGTCGTTTTAACAGTGGCCGTGCCCTTAATAATGGCAACCTACGTTGGCATAGCCGAGAAAGCAAAAGCGATTGCCATTGAAAAAGGTAAAAAATACCATCGTAATCAAGATCATATAGCGACGCTTATTGGTCGTTTAAATAATACTTTGTTAAGCGCTCAAACGGAATGGAAAGCCATGTATGCACTTACAAACGAATTTGATTTTAGTCCTAATGAATCCACTACTGTAGACATTTTAACCCATAAAACAAACGTTGGTGAGGCGGCAAAAAAGACAGTAGCATATGCTATGGAAGCTATAGGTGGGCAAAGTTTCTATCGTGCTAATATTTTAGAACGCTTGTTTAGAGATGTGCAAGCCTCTCCTTTTCATCCTTTGCCCAAATGGGAACAATATGCCTTTACCGGAAAGCGCTTATTAGAGGCTAATTAATATTCCTGAAACTTTAAGATCGGTCCATTAATGAAACATAAAGTAAGTTCGAGCAATAGCAGAAGAGCCTCTAAAAAGAAACATTAATTCGCTTTCTTAGTTACAATCTTTCCCCTTGTTTACCCGTCCCTTCATCTCGTGCTGGGAATAAAGCATTCAAACCTTTATACCACCTACATTTTTAAAGTATTAAATAAACATTAAACAATGCATTATGAATTTAGAAAACATTTATATCGACGAACTCATTGTTATGCGTGAAAAAGCAAGACAATCAAAAAATTACAAATTATCGGATAACATAAGGGACTTTTTAGACAGCAAACATGTATTCGTTTTTGATACACCTAATGCGCAGGTAGTCTATCACAGAACAACAGGATCACGCGAAGATCTCATCAATGAGTTGAAAAAAGAACAACGGGCCCAAAAGCTATTTGATGCCTGGTTGTATTCTGTAAACAAAACTTTAAAAGCATCTTAATCATGAAAACTTTTAAAAATGCATTCTATAAAAACCGGCTAAAGGCATTTATTCTAACCTATTGTGCCAAGGCAAACTACACCTGTACAAGCCAAGAAACGGAATTTATTAAGTCCAGAACAAACATTGATAATTTAGATCACATTCACTGTGAAATAAATAAACATAACGACTATCAAATCATTCAAAAAATAGTGCATGGTATTAATAAATACGGTTACACTAAAAATGAGATAGAAAGCCTGCTCAATGAGATGAAGGAAATGATTGAAATTAGTAGTGACTATAATTTATTAAAACAGAATACCTACAGAGGATTAAAATATATTCTAAGGTGACATATTAAAACTGTAAAACTCCTTTATTAGTAATAATCAATCGTTCTTTCTATTAGCATATAAAGAGGTTCATTTTTTTCGCTATCTGAAAGCACACAGGTTATCCAATTTCCTTCGGGATCATAAGTATATTGAGCTGTAAACTCTGATACTTTTTTATCCTTTTTAAATAATGCATGGCTTATATGATTGCCTTTTTCATTATAGATGTCTATAGATTTTCGTTTCTCTCCTTCTACTATCATTTCCATTAATTGATGATCTGTATTAAAAATTTTAGTGGTAGTATACTCTAAAGCGCCCTTATCGTCATAGTCGTAAATAACATGCTTTTCATTGTTATCCACATACTCATGCGCTCTCTTAAATGTTTTTATACTGCCTTTAATTTTCAAAAACCCTGCTTTACTTGGCATTTGTTCCACAATCTTAATTTCCTCTTTTATTTTATCTCCTTCTGTATATTTATACTTCCAAGTCGTCATGCTCTTATCAAACATTTTCATTGGTGGGATACCCTTTTGTAACGCTCTTTTCTCTAAAATCTGTTTTTTATTTTTCAATAGACCATTTTCCAAATATTCATATTCCAATTGAACAGCGATGGTGTCAATAGTTTTAGGATCTAAAGGACCTATTTGCGTGGTATCGACATACATATATTTCTCTTTCAATAAACTACCCCTTTCATCAAATAATTCAAAATGATGGTTGTTTTTAAGTGCAATATTATCATATTCTGCGAGCTGCAAATCAGCTGTTGTATCATCATTTGAAAGATAATATCTGTGATAATCTTCGTCGGTAAGATCCCTGCTTAAATATTTATAAAATATTTTTTTAAACCATCCCTTGATTGGAACAGACCGTTTATTCCATCTCGTTTTTTCAAGACGTCCCAAAGAATCATAGGTCATTTTTAATACGATACTATCATTTAATTCAAACATTGTCATCACAGCCTTAACTACATTTTGATTTTCATCGTAGTAATAATTATCTTTTAAATAATACGCTCCCTTATTGTTAGGATAGTATATTTCTGTTGCCAAACCACGCTCATTATACACTATTTTTCCTGTAAAAAAGTTTTCTCTAATTGGGTAATCTGACCTTATTTTAAAAACAGGCTTTTCTTTGATAATTTGTCCATTTGTTACTTCAACTTTAAAAAGTTTGGCATCAATACTTTTTATTTGGCTTTCGTTATTTGCAGCTTGGGACCAAGAAGCCAGACCCACTAATGTTAACATCCATATAAATAATAAACTTTTCATTATTCTTAAGTTAAGTGAAATTATTGTTTTAAGAAATTGGCATTTAAAAATTTATGGTAAATAGAACAATGCACCGGTTTCTGAAAAGTTCAAAAAACAACACAGCTAGTCCATTTTTGTCTTAAGGATAAACTCCTAGGTTTATGTACTATCCTTATTTCAAATTTCCAACTTCGACTAAGTAATTTAATCCTTAAAATGATTTTACGAAATGATTTATATCATTTAGCTGCGCTAATTTTCAATGAAGACAAAACAACTAAACATTAAAATATCATTAGTAAAATTATTCTTGTAGTATTCAGATGTTTAATTGCTTCGGGAGTTAACAATTAGAAGAAAACCTTGAGAATTATCATCAAGTAGCCATAATTCACCGGTATTTACAAAACACCAAAAGTTCTATAACTTGTAAAATGTATTCTATCCCAACAAAAGTACTCGAGCTCTAACACGTAATCAAAATGGCACTAAAATGCCTTTGACTCCATTTTATTAATATCAAAAAATTCCTTTGTAGCATTTAAAGCTATGTTATTATCAAATCCCTTACATGTATATATAATTATTGACAAAAATTTCTCCGATGACCAATAATACAAGGAAATTCCAGAATCAATTAAAGGCACAAAAGCATCGTACCCTTGATTTTCCTCCTTGCCATCTCCGCCTGGTGAAAAAATTATAGGTTGTCCATACATTCTTAAATGCAATGTTTTTGTGATTTCTTTAAAATAGTGTTCAATTAATAATTTATCTACTATTTCATTAAAAAACCCTTCCATAAGGAGTCTTTGTCTTGTAATGGTTGGTGCTAAATCTTTCATATATACTATTTTAAAATTGAACGTCTAACCAGATATTTTTAATTTAATTCCCAAATGAGTCCTTAGTAAAGGAGCTAAATGATTTAGAAATACTTCATAATGGTAAGTCCTATAAAACTATCATTTCTAAAATTCGACAAAAAAGTCTCATCTTCGGCAATACTACTAAAAAATCGCCCTTCTAATTCAAGCTTCATTGTACTTCCAATTCTTCTTGAGGCTTCAACCCCTATTATTTTACTACTTTTTCCTAAATCGCTTATTACTCCTAACAAAATGGAGGTATCCTGAACATCATTAAATGCGATTCTTGAGCCCACAAATATGTCGTTTTGCAAGGCATTTAACGCAAACTCATTCCGGTCATCAAAAAGATACTCACAAATCAAACCAATATCAACCCCTAAACTTTTTATATTACTAACAGTATACTCTAAACCAGCCGTTAAAGCCATGACTCTTTGAAGCTTTCCAGATCTGTAAATAGATTCCAATTTCCACATGAAGGCATTTTTGGTTATTTGCAGATCGAGACCCACTTGATGAATAATAGGATAAATTGCTCTAATGCCTACTTCGCTACTCAATTGTAGTAGAGGCTCCCTTCCCGTACCATAAAAATAAGACACTCCTAAATCTAAGCTATTAAAGCTGTTACTATACCTTATGGCAATATCCTGATGCCATTCTTTAGCAGCGCTTTCATATAGTACATTATTAGTACTTACGATTATTGGAAATCTAAATCGTCCTTTCTCTCCTGGCAAGGTTCGCTTTCTATGATACGGCAAATAGAAAAAATCCAAAGTACCCTGCCTGGTATTTATTGAAAACTGCAAAAGGGGTTGACCCAGTTTTTCTTCGCCATCAAAACTCTCAATAGCATCGGTTTGATTTATAATATCTACCAGATGATTACTTTCTGTAACGCCCCAGAATACTTTCTTCAGGCCAATGCTCAACTCCCAATTTCTTTTCACCTTAAGAAAATAGAATTCCCTAAAATCGAAATGTGTCCTTTCTTTATCCCGGTCAAATCTAACAAACCCTTCTACATTTAAACTAGTATCATCGGCATTCCATTCAAAGGTATATCTTGGCCTAAGTGCAACTGATGGAAAATAATTATTCTGTCCATCGAAAGAAGGGTCTTCCATAAAATACCTGTTTTCCAATTCAACATCCAAATCTAAGGTATGATTGGACAAATCAATTCCCTTCCTTTTTTGAGCATGACCCAAATTCAGAAAAGCGACTATCATTATAACTATTAAACTGAATTGCATTTTAAAAACATTTACAAGAAATTGGGAACTTAATTGCAGTCCCCAATTTCAATAATCAACCAACTAATTAAAATCTGAGCAGCATGATTTTAACTTCTTTTTAAAGCATTTTGGGTAAAGTCTTCATCAGTTAAATTACTATCAAAATCATAGTTTAAAAACTCCAACAGGGTTTCCTTTTTACTTTGATGATTAACCATATTAAGACGAGATGCTCTCCAATATTTTCCTTTATAAATATTATAATTGCTATAGATTAGCGTTTTTAACAGCGCATTCTTTCGGTCATAGAATTCAATTTTTTCTATACGGTAACCGGCATCCTTATTATAGTTGACCACTCTTCTGGTATAACCTGATTTTGGATCGACCGGATATTGCTCAACCACCAAAAGATGCTCATCTTCTTTCAAAAATTTATAGGTATACTTCTCGACTTCTTGGGATGACAGATCTTCATAGGCAAACTCGCTACCTACAAAGGGACCTGATTTGTTATTGGATGAAATACGCTTCACCCTTTTAATTGATGGTAAATACAACCATTGGTCGTCTGCCCCTACCTTATGTGTGTAAGTTAAGGTAGACGTTCCCTTAACATCTTTAGGACTACTAAAAACAATTAAGGATTTATCTCCGTCTTCAACCAACTCGAGGGTACTAACTTCTAAAGCACGTTCACTCACCTGTCCGTTCTTATTCTTTAAGACCATTTTTAATGTGGAAGTAGAACTCCTAAATCCAAGATCAGCTCTTTCAGCTGCTTTTGCTATCTCTAAACCTCTATCCTGTGCTTGAATTGCATTATAAATGACAAGCGATAGAACTACTGTTAATAAAACATTTTTCATTTTTTTTTCGTTTTTAATTGTTATCTGTAATATAAAAGTGCTGTATACTTCTTCTTTGCTTTTTTCACGGGGCTCACTATTATAAGTAATGCAGGCAGTAGGAGAAAATCAATTATTAAAGCTGCAATAATTATAACTAGGGTAATACTGGCCATGTAGCTATTTAGCGCAAAGGACGATGTCGATAATACCGCGAATCCGGAGAGTAAAACCACTGTAGTAGTCACCAAAGCTTTGCCTACTGTTTGAAAAGCATATTCGACCGCCCTTTGAGGACCATACCCATACTCTCTTCTGGCTCTTAGGAATTTACTCATGAAGTGTACGGTATCATCCACAATGATCCCAAGTGTCATTCCAAACACAATCACCATTCCGGTGTTAATTTGTGATTTGTACAATGCCCAGATACCAAAGCCCACCAGTACTGGCGCAACATTAGGAATTAGACTCAAGACCCCAAGTTTAAAATTCCTCAATGCCAACATAAGCACTAATGAAATTAGTAGTAGAGCTACAATATTACCTTTAAACATACTTTCGGCTTGCCTAAACCCTAGTTTAGAGAACATGAGCATAGGGCTTACCCCTATGGCATGCATGGCGTTAGGTGTATTTTGCTTTAACCAATCCTCTCCTCTTTTGGCAAATGCGATCATATCTGGGCTATCAAGGTTTTTAACCGTAACCGTTACTCTGGATTCAGATTTATCAACATTAATCTGATTATTTAGATCCAGTCCAAAAGGCAAGGACAATTCATAAAGTAATAAATACTGAGCGGCTTCCTCTCGTGATTCCGGAATTTTATAATAGTCCTCATCATCACCATGCATTGATCTATTAATGCGTCTCGCCACTTCACTAAAGGCATTAACATGTATTACTTCCGGTTGTCTATATAACCAGTTCTCAAATTCATTCAACTTTTGTAAGTATTCCGGGCTATTTATGCCTCCGCTCTCTCCACTACCAACGGAATACTCTACATTGTATACCCCGGTTAAATTTTCACTTATATAATCGGTATCCGATCTAAATTCAACCGATTTATCAAAGTAATTAATGAACTCATCGTTAAAGCTATTTTTAGTAGACAGATAAGTTAAACTGCCAATAAGACCAAATGAAATGAACGTAATCATTATAGGCCTGCCAATAACCAAACGGGACAAACCGGTATACCAATCAAGATCACGACCTCCATTCTTCCCGGTTACCTCTACCATCCTTTTCTTAAAGGGCAAAATAGCCATAAGTGCCGGCAATGTAGTAGTAGAAAACAGAAATGCCATCGTCATACCAAAAGCCACTATATTTCCCAAATCCCAAAAGGGTGGTACATCCCCAAAATTCATGGTTAAAAACCCTATAACCGTTGTTAGACTGGTTATAAAAACAGGCATAAAATTTAACCTTAGAGACTCTATTAAGGCATCGTATTTATCCAGACCATCCTTTTTAATTTTCTGAAGCATGGTCATAAGTATATGTATACTATCTGCCACTGCCAGGGTTAAAATCATGGTAGGAAATACCGATGAAGGCGGCGTTAATTTTATGCCCATAATACCCACAAAGCCTAATGTACTTATTATGGAAAACAAGACCACCAACAGGGTAGCGAATGTACTTTGCAAACTTCTTGTTAACAGGAAAGTCGTTATTATAACAATGAGCAGCATGATACCCGTTAAGCCCATATCTTTCAGTGAAGCTTCAAAAAAAGCAGTATTTAAAGGCACCATACCGGAAGTATGTATATCGAACTGAGGATAGGCCTCTTGAAATTCATCTACCATCTTCCTAACAAAACTCATAACCTCGGGAACTTCTTTAGCACTGTCCTTACCAGGAAGCCTAACCGTAATATTAACTGCGGTAACACTACCCGATTCGTTGATAATTCTATTGACCAACATGGGCTCTTTTAAAGCTATATCCCTTATCGCCTGTATCTCCAATTTACTTTTGCTCTGAGAATCGTATGACAAATCATCAACATAAAGGTCATCACTCTCGGCCCTGGTGTGCTGAAAATTTGTTATGGCATCTACCCTCGAAGAATATGGGGTATTCCAGGCATTATTGGTCAGGGCTTCTATCGCCATTAAGTTCTCCCTGGTAAATACATTTTTGTTTTTTGGAGACAATACTAAAAGAACATTATCATCTTTGGTGTACTTATCCTGCAATGCATCAAATGCTTCCAACTCAGGATTAGACTCACTAAAGAAAACATGATAATCGCCATCAAATTTCATCGTTCCTTGTAACCCCATAGCTATAGTTAGAGCAATGGATGTAATTAACACATACCATTTATGTTTGATAACAAACCTGCCCCATTTAATGGCAAACATGTTTGCGGAATTTCTTATTTTTTTAAACGCATTCATGATTATTTATTTAAAATAGTTTTAAAAGTATCTATCACAGCTCTCGACATACGCCAGTAGGTGAGTAACAATTCGTCCAACCCTTCGTTGTCAATAATATGTACAGGCAATAGGGTTTGAAAAACCATACTGTTATTCCCTTTAATAATTGCTCCAAAGGTGCTTTTAAAATGAGGCTGTTCTGTCAAAGCATCAATTTTGTGCATTTCAAGTGCGAGCCTTTTCATTTGAGCTGGTTTAATCTTAAAGCAACCTAAGGCTACTTTTATGTACCGAGCCCCTATTTCTATATAAAACCCAGGTTCTTCCTTAGATTTCCTACCCCTGACACTTATTAAAGCCGATTGAAACAGCTTATAAGGTTTACCATCTTTAACAAATCTCATGTCCTTTTGAATCCTAAACACCGCATCACTGGTTTGAATTTTTATGGCAGTATCTTCATCCTTAATAGTTTCCAACAGGTCATGGATAAAACGTTGAAATGGTAATTTCACATAATGTTCATAATTGGATTTGTTTAATAAGAACCATTCCCGATTATTATGTCTTTCGAGTCCTTCGAAAAACTCGATATAGTCCCGTGTAAAGTATTTTGTAGTCGTTTCCATTTTATATTATTTGCCAGAACATGTCTGCTTTATCTCTTATTATGATTGAACTGTTTTAAAGTTTCAATGCAAAGAAATAGAACAGATAGGGTTTAGATTATTCAAAAAAGCCCAATGTTTTGACTAAAAAGTCCAGACTACTGTTTTGAAGTATTTTGCTAGTCTGTTTTTCTATAAGATGACGGTGTAGCACCGTATTTTAATTTAAAAGCCCTGCTAAAATGTGCAGCACTTTCAAACCCACAGTCATAGGCGATCTGGGATACACTATCGGTATTTAAAGGCAATAGTTCGGCCGCCTTTTTAAGCCTTCTTTCTAAGATCCATTTTCCCGGACTAGAATTATAATGGTTCTTAAAATCCCTTTTAAAGCTCGATTTGCTTCTATTACAAAGCTTGGCAAACTGATCTAAATTTAGGTTGTAACAAAAATTGGCTTCCATAATATTAGGCAACGAAGGAAGTTCATTTAAAACAATATGCTTTAAGTACGAAGCGATTTTTAAATTATCCTTACTGTTTGCCAAACTTAAAATAAGTTCCTTGGCCTTTAATTGTAAAATACTATTCAAAGGCTTATTGGTGTTATGGAAGTACCCCAATAAGGACTGGAAAAACGTTTCCAGTGCAACCCCCATATTAATTGGTTCTATAACAAACGTATCCGCCCCTTCAATATGTTTAATAGGGATCTTCTTTACATCGTGGCTTAAACTGGATGTAATGATCGCATCCGAAAAAAATACGCCAAGCATGCAAAACTCTTCACTGAAGTTTTGTTTAATAACAGATGCTCCCTTTTTCACATATAATGCTTCCCCCTTTTTTACCGGCCATTGCGATTCTTTTGTACTCCATGTTTTTTTACCGCTTAAAATGTAAACGATATAATCGTACCTCGACCATATTTCTACCGTGTCCTGGTCTAAAGGACACTTATATTCAACAAACAAAAGATTATCGACCTCAAACTTGTTGGGTATGATATCACTTTTCATTATAGAATAAAAGTCGTACATGAATTAAAGGACTCTTTTAAAGTAAAGACAAATTTAACTAATTTAAAAATGTCGCTATTATGCCCACTGTATACCCCCTTTAAATTGTATTCGAGAAAAGTGTATCTTAAGGCTTCAAATATTGCATCGCAACTGTTATATTAGATCATTATGGAATTCATTAAAACGTTAAAAATACCGAAATCCTATAAAACTGACATTTTCAATCTGTGGAACCAAGAATATCCCAAACAATTAACCTACAACACCTTAAAAGACTTTGACACCTATTTAAATAAGCTAACCAAAGCCTCTCATATATTGATCGTTGAGAACAAAAAGGCGTATGGCTGGTATGTTGATTTTAATCGTGACAGCAGAAGATGGTTCGTGATTTTAGTAGATTCTAATACACAAGGAAAAGGTTATGGAAGCAAGCTACTAAACCTTGCAAAGAAAAAAGAAATTGAACTTAATGGA
This sequence comes from Snuella lapsa, assembly GCF_039539345.1. Lineage (NCBI taxonomy): Bacteria > Pseudomonadati > Bacteroidota > Flavobacteriia > Flavobacteriales > Flavobacteriaceae > Snuella > Snuella lapsa. The sequence goes on from NZ_BAABCY010000079.1 coordinate 59,295, forward strand.
TGGGTTATTGATCACAACAACGACCTAAAACATAACGGTGAAAACTATTTATCACCCCTGGGATTTTATTTGAAAAATGGGTTTGAACTTATTTCGGGAGACCGATTAGAACAGGAAAACATATCTGCCATTAGAATTAGGTGGAAAAAACAGGGCAATAATAACCAATGACATTTTGAGATAAGCAAGCAAAACCCTACACAAATACTAGAATTAATAAAATCCCTATTGATTACCCCTCAATAAATAAATTATTCAACTGGGTACTAAACGAATCTACTTCTTTTAGCTAAAACCATTTTTTAAAACTCCTATTTAATAGAGAAGGGTTCCCTTGTGATGCAAATTTATTGCTTCTACATCATCTAACCAATACCACTTTGAGTCTCCCTCAATTATTCACTATATTTATATACATTATTAAATTTCAATCAAGTATGTCCTCTTCACCAAAAGAATTAGGTGAAAAATATGGCTTTGAAAGCCCATTCGAACCAGACTCATTAGCAAAAAAAGCTTTAAGTTATTTAAAAAATGGCAGTAAGCACCTTTTGGATATAGGTTGTGGCGAGGGTGCTGATAGTGTTTTTTTTCCAAAAATGGATTTCAAGTTGATGCCATAGATAACAATCCTATATACTTAAGTCGTCTTAAAGCCTATAAAAATGACCATGGACTCTCAAATATTTCTATTCTATCCCATGATGTCATTACATATGACTATCCGGAACATTATTATGATGTTGTAAACTGTATTCTAGTGGGATGTTGTATGAGAAAAAGCGAATTTGAAAACATGATCCTATCAATAAAAAGAACCATAAAAAACAATGGACTCATAATCATGTCTTTAAGAAATTATCTTGACCCTGAATTTCTTGAATACTCTTTAACAGAGAAGCCGATAGAACCTAATACATATGTAAAAAAAGACGCATGCTGTAAAATAAGATATTATATTGAAAACAATCGACTTCGTGATTTATTTGTCAATTTTGAAATTCTATATTACTTTGAAGGATTATCACCTGACAAGTATCAAGAGGTCGAATATCATGGAGATTCATATATTATCTGTAAGAAAGTATAATACTAATTAACTACGGCCCTTAATCCAATTATTGTACATCTTTTAATATTCTGTAAAAATGGCCAAAATTGACCTTAAAATAAATTACTTATATTTAAGATTACTTTCTACCATTAAGAGCTCTCCGACTTTTAAAACCAATTTTTATGAAAACTTTATTAGCAATTGCTGTCCTAACTCTAGGCTCTACAACATTATTTTCACAAACCAGTGAAAGTTTAAAAGCAAGAATTCAAGAACATTACAAAGCTATTCACTCTGGAAGTGACACCCTTTGGTCCCATCATTTGGATGATTTTACTATTTTTCCTTCTAAAGGTCAGGCCTTATATGAGTCCGGGTTCCAAAAAACATATAAAAATATGGGAGCCACCATGAAATTACCCAAGCCCAATGTTATTATGAAACATTTTAGTTCACAAATATATGACAATGTAGGAGTAGCAACTTTTTATTTAGATGGTTCTTACGGCGAGGATCATGGTTTATTTAGAGTTACAGCAGTATGGGTTTGGAAAGACGGGGCGTGGTTGGAAGCACATCACCATGAGTCCAAATTAATAAATTAAATGGGCTATAAACCTATCATAATTCTATTAAGGCAACATCAATAATTCACCATTCTCTACCCACTTATGTTATGAAGCTTTTAAGCAATTTGGACGTCTGAACGGGACAATCCATTTTGAACATACAATAATGTTTATCAACACTTTAACGGCAAACAATTATTGTCATGGCAATATTTCATCTTTTACAACGCATATATTATTTCATAACTACACATCCATTGGGATAATTATAGCTCCTCTTTAGCCCATTGTGCTTTTTTTTCCAATTCTGGATATCCAGGAACATAACTAAGCCCTTTTTTGAAAAGGTTATATGCTACTTTGTGCTCTTCTTTGTAATAATAATAGTTACCAGCCTTAAGATATAATTCTGCAACCAAAGGTTTATTTATATCATTAATCAAATTTTGCTTATCCATTACAGATTCAAACTTTTTAAGATATTCTGATGCAAGAGATATTTCCTTATTCTTATAATTCATAAATGAAATAGTTCCATAAAAACTGACTAAACTGATATAATAGCGCTTTGTATCTTTTAGAAACGGGTATTTTTCACAGGTTTCTTCAAAATCTTTTAAAGATTCCAAATCATGCGTAGACAGTGTTACTTTTCTAAAACATACATGCTCTATTATTTGTTTTGCTATTTTACTTTTGGGATTGATATGGAGTATTTCATTACTGTACGCTAAAGCTGATTCTAATTCTTCATCTGATGCAGCTCTTCTTGCTAAATACTCGAGCAAAAACTCTACAGCTACGTTTTTTATTTTTTCATTTTTAAATAATTTAAACTTGTCAATGACCTTCTCAATGAAAGCATGATCATTATCATCATGATCGGTTATTTTAAATAATGATGTTTTTAAATTACTTATTGAATAGTCTTCAGGGTAATTGGATATAGATAACAATTCAAATAAAAACTCTACATCCTCAAATGAATCAAACTCTAATTCATTTACTTTTAGGAACATTATACCTTTTAAAATAGGTTTAATGAGTGGTGATGAATAAAAGATTTTTGCTTTTCTAAAATTATTTATAGCCTCATCGTAATCTGTCGCATCCAAATTAGTTAAACCCTTGTTATAATACTGCATACCGATTAAAGCACTTTTGTTTATGTAATCCTTACCATAGTAATAATCCTCATAGAATTTAATGTATCCTTTTTCTAAAACCTCCTCTTTTGTTACTAGCTTATAGGCAATCAATTCATCTATTATTTTCTTGACCTCCGATTCCTTTGGAGTTGTAAAGCCATAGGCACCGGGTACTGTTGTTTCCAAATAAATTTTGTGAGTATTAGGATAAGCAACTAAAAATACATGGGATGGAGTTTCTTTTACATGATAAGGTATATCTAATTCATCAAATGCAAAAGCGTATAAAGCAGAAGCCGTTATACAATTGTATGTCCCATCTTCAAATATTTTAGAGAAATCGGACTCTAAAGTATATTTCTTGAAAAACTTTTTATGTAATTCATCATAAATGAACTTAACCCTCCTTTTCTCCTTTTTAGCTTTATCTTCCTTTAATGGAAAACTTTTTATAAGAGACAATACTTTTTCTTCGTGCTTTAAAGCAACTTCTTCGGTCATAGTCGTATCAATCGCAAAAAGACTTTTAAAAAAATCATAGTTTAAGCTATCTTTTTTATAAGCTTCAAAAGTGCTCTCCTCATAGAGAGACGCATATGTTTGGGAGAAACAAGTAACAGTTGCTAAAAACGTAAATGAAAAAATCAGAGTAACTATATTAATTTTTTTCATGTATTCTAGATGCAATAAATTAACACATCTAATTTAATGTTTTATAAGAAAAATAAGATGTTATTCTAAATAAATTCTATGTGATTTTTTTCAATGGAGTCACCTTATTTAAAATGTCTATATTTAAAACCATTTTTTAAGTTTAAAATGCGCTAATAAATGTCATTTCATAAGATCTATATCCATTTGTTCACCTTTATACTATTACTTTTTTGGAGTGATCTTAAAGCTCAAAAATTTATAGATAATTTTAAAATTACGCAATTTGAACTGCCTATTAAAACTTCTGCCAATACGATTTTGGAAGACTCCTTTGGTTTTGTATGGATAGGATCTACCAATGGATTATGGCGATTTGATGGTAAAAATTTCAAGAATTATTTAAAAAACGAAAGCGACAAAACCAGTATTACAGACAATAACATTCATTGTCTTTATGAAGATAACGAAAAGACATTATGGGTTGGCACATACGGTGGTGGCCTGTTAAAATACGATAGAAATTGTGATTGTTTTCAGCGATTCATTCATGATGAAAACGATCCGAAAAGCTTAAGTTTTAACGAAATAAAAGCCATATTCGAAACAAAAGACAATCAGTTTTACATCGGTACAGATGGTGGCGGTTTAAACTTAATGAATCGTGAAAATAACACTTTTAAATCGTTTAAATTTGATATTAACGATGCCTCTAGTATAAGCCATAATAATGTGCTTGATATTGAAGAAATTGCCAATGGAAATTTGGCGGTTGCCACCTGGAAAGGACTTAATATTTTTGATCAGAAAACTCAAACCTTTCAGCGTATTTTTAAAATTCCCGAAAACGCACCTCAGTATCATTACAATCTGGAATACTTTAACGGAAAGTTAATAACGGCTTCACAAAAGTTTTTTACGTACAATTCCAAAACTAATTTCTCTGAATTAGATATTTCTGAAGGTTACGCCAATTGGGTAGAAAACGAAAACGACGAAAACTGCTGGTTTTTAAGCGGAAACACAGTATTTATTACCAGAGAAGATCTAATTGTTAAGCAAGAAATTAAATTGAATGACCTATTTAATAATGAAACAGGGTTTTACTTAGGCAGGATATTTCATAACACTAAAAAGAATTCATCCTGGTTATTAGATCATACAGGTAAATTTTTCCATATAGAAGAAACCAATTCTCCGTTTAAACCTCTTTTAAAAGAAGGCTTTAATGGTCTGATAACCAAAACAAGCTCCAATTATTGGGTTTCTGAAGCTAACCATGTTTTTATCCTTGACAAATCATCTGAAGAGCTTAAAACATTGAAAATCGAGTTTCAAGGAAGGCCTTTTATTACCACAAATGGCGACAATAATGTTTGGGTAGCTGATAGTAATTTCTACTTTGAATTTACGGTTGATGGCGAACTGATTCAAAAAGTACGGCAGAATTCAAAAAACCCAGTGCCATATGGAGCCATACAAACCAAAAATAAAGAGTTATGGGTTGGTGAAATTCTTGGTGTTTCGAAATACGACCTAAAATCGAAACAAATGACTCACTTTGAGTGCGATTGGAATAAACCTAAGGGTATTGGATATTTTCACCATGCCAGAGCAATTTTCGAAGATAGTAAGGGCAATGTGTGGATTGGCACAGAAGGTGACGGATTAAAAAAATACCTGCCGGAGACTCAGGAGTTTTTGCATTACCGTCACAAGATTGGAGACGAAACAACGCTAAACAATAATTTTGTTAACGAAATATTTGAGGACAATCAACATCAACTTTGGATTGGCACTAGAGCGGGACTCTGCAGACTAGATGAGACTACCGGAATATTCTACCAATGTAACAATCCTTTAATAAAAGATAAAATTGTTAACTCCATAGAACAGGATGCCGAAAACAATTTATGGATTGGTACTGCAAACGGACTAATAAAATACGATAATTTAAACGACGTAGCCAGAATATTAATTGAACCTGACGGCGTATTATCTTCAGAAATAGGTGCTTCAAGCTTGAGTTTAGAAACCGGCGAACTTATTTTTAATACAGCCAAAGGATTAATGATTTTTAATCCGCAAGAAGTAAAAGACAGCAACGAAAGTTCACAGTTATATATCTCGAAATTATGGGTAAATAATGAAATCATTAAACCAAATAGTAAATATATTTCCCGGAATATTGAAATTGAAAACGAAGTAAACTTAGATTACAATGATAAAAAGTTTGAACTGGAGTTCCAGGTAATTAATTATAACAACAATGACCGTTGTAAATTTGCCTATAAGTTAGATGGTTATGACAAATCCTGGATTCAAGTTCAGGATAATCAAAAAGCTACATATACTAATATACCATCAGGAAATTATACCTTTATGGTTAAATCAACCAATGAGCACGGTGTTTGGAGCGGCGACATAAAAAAAGTAAATATTCATATATTGCCTCCCTTCTGGGAACTATTATGGGTAAAGATATTAGCTATACTTCTTTTAGTATCACTATTTATTCTTATTCTTTGGTTAGTGATCAAAAAGGAAAGAAATCGCTCTAAATTCGAAATAGAGAAAGAGCGAATATATCGATTTGAAGAGGTTGCTAAAATGAAATTGAAATTTTTCACAAATATTTCCCATGAACTACGCACACCTTTAACCCTTATTACATCTCCATTAGATAAGTTTGTTCAGGAAAATACAAAACCTAACAACAAGGTTTTAGAAATGATGCATCGCAATAGTTCTCGCCTACTGGAATTAGTTAACCAAATATTAGATTTTAGAAAACTGGAAAGCGATAAAAAACTACAAATTACGCCACAAAAAGATTTTTCCGTTTTTAACAATATTAATACTTCGGCTTCCTATTGGTCCAAAGAAAAAAATATTGAATATATAAGTGAATTACCTGTTAAAAATAGTGAGTTGTTTTTCGATGCAGATGTAGTAGAAAAAATAGTAACCAATCTCATTTCCAATGCTTTTAAATATACGCCTTCTGGTGGTCAGGTAAAATTATTGGTTAGTCTTAACGATCTAAAAGAAGATCAGGAAAACAAAGCTATTAAAGGTGTTATGAAAATTCATGTTATCGATAATGGATCGGGAATACCGACTGAGTATCAGGAAAAAGTATTTGAACGTTTTTATCAATTGGATAAAAATCCAGATTTCGGATATAGTAGCGGCATTGGCCTATCGCTCACTACAGAACTCGTAAAACTTCATAACGGAACTATTGAATTGAAAACAGGTAAAGATAAAGGGTGTCATTTTAAAGTGAAAATTCCTATTGGCTTTGAAGATTATACCAATACAGGTGCAGCAATAGTAAGTAAACTTCCTGAAATTAATGCCAATAAGACGTTAGTTTTAATTGTTGAAGATAATAACGATATTAGAAATTATATCTATGAAGAGTTAAAAGACATCTATCAAGTTATTGAAGCCGAAAATGGAAAAGAAGGCCTACAATTGGCTATTGCGACTTTACCGGATGTTATAATAAGTGATATTATGATGCCTGAATCCGACGGCATACAGCTTGCAAACCAATTAAAGAGTAACGATTTAACGGCACATATTCCCATACTGTTCTTAACTGCAAAAACAGGTGTCAATAATAAAATTGCAGGCTTAACTACCGGTGCCGAGGATTATATTCAAAAACCCTTCAATATATCTGAAATCAAATTGAAGATTAAAAATGTATTAGAAAGCAGACATCAATTACTTAAAAAATTTAAAAGAGAAAATTTTGAAAATGTTAATCATTCAAATGTTGAAGCTACCGATAAGTATCTTGAAAAGATGAACAAAACCCTGAATGCACATCTTGAGAACTCCGATTTTACCGTAGACCAACTTTGCGCTGAATTGGGTATAGGAAGATCTCAACTTTACAGAAAAATCCAGGCACTTACAGGAAAGTCAATTATTGAATATATTAATTCTTATAAGCTTTCAATTTCCATGCAATTAATAAAGGAAGGCAATTATACTTTAAAAGAAATAGCGTATAAAATAGGTTTCAATGACAATCGATATTTTAGTAGATCATTTAAAAAAGAATTTGGAAACCCGCCATCTTACTACCTTCCCAAATAATACAATTGTTAGAATTGATTAATATTTCCACCATTTAACACAAAAAATCCACCTCTGTTTTTTAGGTTTCAGGTTAATTTTGAAAACTAACTCGAGAATACAGGACACGATCGTTCTATTTTTTTGATGTTAGCTTTCATTTAAAAACACTAAAAACCAATGTTATATTCTATTACACTAGTTACATCATGTACAGCTGTATTTCAATTTCAATCACCCTAAGATAAAGCTGTAGTCCATTAATCTTATACTATTAAAACTTAGAAAGGCTATAAATGAAACTAAAAGCTATTTTATTTGTGCTGGTTATTATGTCTTCTTGTAAAGACAAACCTTCTTATACTAATATTCCTGAACAAAAAATACCAAAAATTGTAGATTATAATTTTGATGTTAGGCCCATCCTTTCAGACAAATGTTTTAATTGCCATGGACCAGACGCTAATAAAAGATCTGCTGAATTAAGATTGGATACTGAAGAAGGTGCCTATAAAGCTCTAAAAGACAACAAAAACAAGCATGCAATAGTAAGCGGAAAACCAGAGCAGTCCGAGGTATTTTTAAGAATCACGGCTATGGACACCTCTAAAATAATGCCTCCTAAGGAGTCTAACTTAAAGCTCTCTACATATGAGATTAATGTTATCAAAAAATGGATAAAGCAAGGGGCTAAATACCAAAAGCATTGGGCTTTTACGCCACCTGTTAAACCTGAGCTCCCTGAAGTAAAGCTAAGCGACTGGGTTACTAATGAAATTGATTACTTCATTCTTAATAAAATTGAAGATGCCGGATTACAACCAAATGCAATTGCCAAAAAAGAACGCCTTTTAAAACGTATTACTTTTGATTTAACAGGTTTACCCCCTTCTGTTGAATTACAAAATGAATTCTTTAACGATACTTCCGATAAAGCTTATGAACACCTTGTAGATAAACTTTTAGCGAGCAAGCATTACGGTGAGAAAATGGCAAATCATTGGCTTGACGTAGCGCGTTATGCTGATTCTCATGGTTATCAAGATGATGGAGGACGAACCATGTGGCCATGGCGAGATTGGGTTATTCACGCTTATAATGAGAACTATCCTTACGACAAATTTGTTACCTGGCAATTGGCAGGAGATTTATTACCCAATAAAAATATTGAAACGGTGCTGGCTACAGGATTTAATAGAAACCATAAAATAACTCAGGAAGGTGGGGTAATTGACGAAGAATACCGAATTGAGTACGTTACTGACCGAACAAATACCTTCGGAAAAGCATTTCTGGGTCTTACTTACGAGTGTGCAAAATGTCACGATCATAAATATGATCCCATATCTCAAAAGGATTATTTTAAAACATTCGCTTTTTTTGATAAAGTCCCGGAAAAAGGTTTGTACCGTACAATTGGTCATAACATTTTTGCAGACCCTCCATATATTGAGCTCTCCACACAAATAATTAATGATAGTCTCCCTTTCATAAACAAAAAATCTACAGATAATGTTCGCGTCATGGTTATGAAAGATTCTGTTGGCATCAGAACAACACATGTACTTGATAGAGGCGTTTATGATGGGAAAAGCGAAATTGTAGATTTTGATACACCGAAAGCTATTTTAGAATTTGATAAAAATAAATTTGATTCAAATAGATTAGGCTTGGCCAATTGGTTATTTGACGATAAACACCCGCTAACATCAAGGGTTTATGTAAATAGGGTGTGGCAAGATATTTTTGGAAGAGGCATTGTTAATACTTCTGGTGATTTTGGAATGCAGGGTGATCTACCCTCTCATTTTGAATTGCTTAATTGGCTTGCTGTAGATTTTCAGGAAAATGGCTGGGATATAAAAAGACTTGTAAAGCAAATTGTGACTTCCAGCACCTATAAGCAGTCTACCATAGTCGATGCTAAAAAATTAGGCTCAGATCCTGAAAATGTATATCTATCCAGAATGCCAAGAACTCGCTTAAATGCTGAAATGATTCGTGATCATGTACTAAAAACCAGCGGACTCTTAAATATGGAAATTGGCGGCCCCAGTGTAAAGCCCTATCAACCTGATAACCTTTGGGCAGCAGCTACTTCAGAACGAGGTTTATTGGCGCGATACGTTCAGGATCACGGGGACAAACTTTATCGTCGAGGCATTTACACCTTAATTAAAAGAACTGTTTTACCACCAGTACAAACCACTTTTGATGCCGCTTCAAGAGATCAATGTGAGGTAAAAAGACATAGTACCTCAACGCCATTACAGGCACTAATTATGTTAAATAGTCCAACGGTATTAGAAGCATCCAGAGTACTTTCAGAAAACCTGGTTAGTCAAGATTTATCTACCGAAGAACGCATTGAAAAAGCGTTTCAGTTAATACTCTGTCGCAACATCAAACCAGAAGAAAAAACAATATTATTAAATTATTACAATGAGCAGAAGGAATTATTTCAAGAGGTACCCACTAATGCTAAGGCATTTATCGATGTAGGTGAATATCCAATTGATGAAGGGAGAAATGAGATTGAAGTAGCCTCCTTAATGCAGATTATACATACGCTATATAATATGGAAGAAACAATAATGAAAAGCTAAAACCAATGGATAAAGAAATCTTTGAACATCGATTAAACATAAATCGTAGGCACTTTTTAGGAAAAATGGCCATGGGCGTTGGTGGTGCGGCTCTTGGTTCGTTGTTAATTCCTAATTTATTTAAAGGCTCCAACGCCGTTGAAAACGAATTACCGTTGGGCATTAAACATTTTGCTACAAAAGCAAAGCGCATTATTATGTTAACGCAAAATGGCGCGCCATCCCAACTGGAGAGCTTTGACTACAAACCAAAACTCAATGAAATGTTTGGTCAGGACTTACCAGATTCTATCAGACAAGGGCAGCGTTTAACCGGAATGACTGCTAATCAAAAAAGTTTTCCGCTTGTTGGTTCAAAATTCAACTTTCAACAATATGGAAAGTCCGGTACGTGGGTAAGCGATCTTTTCCCAAATATCGCTAAAATCACAGATGATATTTGCGTTATAAAAAGTATGCATACCGATGCTATTAATCATGATCCGGCCTTAACGTTCTTACAAACAGGCGCTCAACAAGGCAACAGACCCAGCATGGGCTCATGGTTCAGCTACGGCTTAGGTAGTGAAAATAAAAACCTACCGGCATTTTGCGTATTATTATCAAGAGGCTCAGGAAATGGCCAAGGGGTCTACTCTAAACTATGGTCTAATGGATTTCTGGACAGTACCCATCAAGGTGTACAACTAAGTGCTAGCGAAGACCCTATTTTATATTTGAACAACCCGGACGGTATGACCAAAGCACAACGTAAAAAAATGTTGGATAATTTAGCGGAATTAAATAATCTGGGGCATGCCGAATTTGGAGATCCGGAAATACATTCCAAAATCAAGCAATATGAAATGGCATTCAGAATGCAAACTGCTGTACCGGAAATAACCGACTTATCCAAGGAACCCGACCATATTACTAAAATGTACGGTGCCGATTCTATGATCCCAGGAACCTATGCTTCAAATTGCTTATTAGCCAGAAAGCTCTCAGAATCAGGAGTTAGATTTGTCCAGCTATATCATCAGGGTTGGGATCAACATGGCAATTTACCCCAGGATATGCCAAAACAAGCTAAGGACGTCGATCAAGCTTCGGCAGCATTGATTACGGACCTAAAACAAAGAGGACTTCTGGACGAAACCTTGGTTATATGGGGTGGTGAATTCGGAAGAACAAACTACTGTCAGGGGAAATTAACCAAAGACACCTACGGAAGAGACCATCACCCGAGAAGCTTCAGTATTTTTATGGCCGGTGGTGGTGTTAAAGCGGGTACTTCTTACGGCGAAACGGACGAATTTGGATATAACATTATAAAAAACCCAGTGCATATACATGATCTGCAAGCTACTATCATGCATTTAATGGGGCTTGATCATGAAAAATTAACCTATAAGTATTTGGGAAGACGATTTAGATTAACCGATGTCCATGGGCATGTAGTTAAAGATATTCTGGCATAACGTATGAAGAAATTAGAGTCTTGGGTATTAAACCTATTATTTTTTATGCATTGCTTTTTGGTAATGCTGTTGGTATTTGAAAGTCATGTATCAATTCCGTATTGGTTACAACCCCTGGGTAGAATGCATCCTCTTATTTTGCATTTCCCAATTGTCTTTATTGTGCTACTGGTTCTTTTGAATTTTTTAAAAAATCAGATAGATTTAAATTCATATAGAAAAATAAATCGTTTTTTAATTTTATTTACCGCTCTTACCACGGTCTTGGCAAGCATCATGGGGTTATTCCTTTCTTTAGAAGGTGATACTACAAACTTAATGGCCCTCCATAAATGGATAGGAGTCGCCATAAGCTTCTCTATGTATGGTTTAGTATTTATTAAAAACGATCGCGTCTTTAAAACGGTACTTTACATTGGCTTTATCGGTGTTATTTTTGCCGGTCACTACGGAGCAGGACTAACACACGGGGCAAATTTTATAACAGAACCATTGAAAAGGGATAAAGTTCTTGTATTAAATGAAGAAACCCCCATATTTAAAGGGTTTGTTAAGCCAATACTTGATGCAAAATGTTTAAGTTGTCATAATTCAGACAAACAAAAGGGAGACTTAGATATGAGTTCCTTTGAAAATATGTTGAAAGGTGGAAAAAATGGTGCACTTTGGGCTGCTAACAACCCAAAAGAAAGTGCTTTATTAAAACGTGTACATCTTCCTTTAGAACATAAAGAGCACATGCCCCCTGAAGGGAAAAAACAACTGACGCAAGACGAGATTAAGTTGTTAAGTCTATGGATTAAAAACGGCGCTGACGACAAGATAAATCTTGTTCAATTACCAGAAAATGACTCTTTAGGCTCGAAAATTTCAGGGATTTTAGAAAAAAAAGCACAAAAAGAAGCCGCGACCTATACTTTTAATTTTGCGGAAGAAAAAGAAATTAAGGCTCTGGAACACCCATTTAGAACGGTTATTCAAAAATCGCCCTCATCACCTGCAATTGATGTTGTTATTCACGGAAGACAAACATACACACCTGACTTACTAACTGATTTACAAAAAATTAAAAAACAAATAGTCTCCTTGAATGTATCCTATTTACCTATTGATAAAAGTTCTATTGACTTTATAAGTTCAATGACAAATTTGGAAGCATTGATTCTTAATTTCACAGATCTAAAAACCGATGATTTAGATGGTCTAAAAAAATGCTCAAATCTACAAACGCTATCGCTATCGGGCACACAAATCGATTCTAATATTAGTCGCATAATAAAGGCATTACCCAAACTTAATCGTGTATTTATTTGGAATACAGTCCTTAATGAAGAAGACATAAAGACATTAAAACAGACGTTTTCGAAGATTAACATAGAAACCGGGTTTCAGGATTCGGAAAAGAAACTAACCTTAACGCCGCCACGATTACTTAGTAAAAGTACAGTTATTTCTAAGGACGACTACGTTGCATTAGGGCACAAGATGCCTGGTATAGAAATTCGGTATACTACAGATGACACTGAACCGAATGAATCTTCTCAACTCTATAGTGCACCAATAAAAATTGATTTGGAAAGTAATCTGCCTATTAAAGCCATTGCCTATAAAGAGAACTGGTTACCAAGCAGCATTAAAACCTATAGATTTTTTGACAAAGGACACCAACCAGAAAAACTTGATCTAGTTTACCAAGGGATATATAGTGAGTTTATTGGAGAAGCACGGATATTATTAACAGATGACAATATAGGTGGATCAAAGGGAGCAAACTTTAATGAAAATAACCCTTTAAACGCAACTGCCGATTTCGGAGAAAATCCTCCAAATATTAAAAAGATAATTCTAAGCTCTGGGCGTTGGAAACAAAAAAACCCATTAAGCCAACTTGAAATTTGGGGAGGACAACATACCGAAAGCCTGACATTACTAAACCAAGCTAAGATAACCTACCAAGAAAAGAGCAAGATTGTTATTGAAACCAACAATACAAATTATCGCTATTATAAAATCATTGCAAAGCCACATAAGAAGGAATTATTTTATATAGACCAGCTATTCTTTTATTAAGATATTGATGTTTAAGAAAAAGGACCAAATTAAGATGACAACTTAATTTAAAAAAGAATGATTGAAAAAACCACCCTTAGCTTATTAATATTCATTAATTTAAAATTTAAATTAAAGAGTGCCTCGTAGACATTTAGAGTCTCTCATTTGTAAAAAAATAGATGTTAGAAGCTTCAAAACCTCTCTAAAACAAAAAAGCATCCCCATTTTCGATTAAGAAAAAAGGAAAGCTTTCCATTGGTTTAACTACTTAAACCACTGATAAACACCGAGGTTTATCAAACAACACAACTAATTTTTAGTGCAAAAAAAAGCTCCAACTTTGTTGAAGCTTCTAAGCAATTTGGCAGTCTGAACGGGACTATTACTTATTAGGATAAACCTTTAATGTTTAGGGCTCCAGCAACTTATAATACCTTAACAACACCTAATACATTTCTTCTTTCCAATTATTTGAGAGAACTCATCACTGTTGATCTACTAAAATATTTAAACGTCTGCGGGGGTGTAAATTCTGGTATTATTTTCTTTATTTCTTTGAGCGTAATTTTCTCTTTGAATTTTCTAAAACTATCTATTTTCAGTCCTATTGCCTTTTTCCTGCCTAGATAGTAATCAAAATATCTTTCTTCATCTATCCCTAATTCTTGAGAATAATTTGACCATATCTCCTCAGGAGATGAAGTTATAATTTCCCCTATTTTACAAACTCCTACAATAGCCTTTTCTGGCATCGTATTATAAACAACAACAATGTCCTCTTCATTTATCTGGGGAATAGATTTCCTTAATTCTATTTTTTTTGAACCATTAAAAATAAGTTCAGAGAACTCTGGCTTTAATGATATCACAACAATTTTACTCATAGCTTAATCTTTAATTCCTATTCTATAAATGTCGTTAAAAATTTTATTATTCACCTCTAATGGTGATGCAAATGTATTCTTTCTTCTCCCATTATTTTGAAGAACATTATTAATATCATCTAATCTAACCGGTTTTTTGAATACTTCCGTATCACTAAACTCAAGTGCTTTAATATCATTCTCAATATCATTCTTAGCTAAATCATAAACATGCTTCCATTCATAAACCCCAAATTTTTTAAACTTATTAAATAACTCTTTTGGCTTACCAACAGTAACTGAATCAATATATGATGTCCCAACAATACAACTACCTCTCCCATTTAAATTAGTGCTATCCTTGCTTGCATACCATAAAATTCTACCCGGGCTTTTTTCAGAAACTGGCCTTACACTCCTGTAATAGACATTTTCTCTATTCCAAGAGAGTTCCGCAGGGGCTCCAAACAACGTTCCTTCAGAAGTATAGTAATCAAATAATTGACCTGACCAAAATGGCTTTATAGGGATAATATAGGTAGGAATATCTAAATCTTCAAATTTTAAAGGAAATAGCATTCTTTCAATCTGATGTTTATAACTACATCCCCCATTATTCAACTTGCTCATTATATTTTCACTATTGAATACTCTAGCAACTAATTTATTTTCTAAAAAATAACTTTTAGAATCCACAACACCCTTTAATACTATCTTAATCCATTGTGAATCTTTATAAACAAAACCATAAGATTCAAGTGTATTTTTATCGCTTTCGCTAATAAAGGGATCACTTATAACTAAATAATACTTTTCCTTTAAAATAGTTAAATTAATAAGGTCATATATTAGCTGTTTAAACAATGTACTTGCTAACCGAGATTTAGCGGTTCTTATAAATTTTACACCAACCTCTTCCTCACAAAACTTAGCTCCCCAAATAGCTAATGTTGATTTATTTCTATCCTGAACAACCTTAATTTCAGACTTTTTTAAATCACAAGCTGTTGAAGTTATTATATCCCTAAAAACGTGCTTTTTTTCTCCTTTCTCTTTGCTTAAAAATGTTTGAACAAGAAAATCCACCTCTTTAGACCGTACTTTTTTATAATCATACCTAACACCCGCTAAACGCTGTGAATAATAATTACTGCTATTATTTAGTTGATCTATTAAAAGAATAAAATCTATCGGTCGTAAAACCTGAACTTCAAATTTTCTATATATTTCCTCACCTGAATTTAAAATATTACCGTCATCGGTAATAAAATAAGAGATTTCAGCTGCAATACATTCTGAAAGCTGTTTTTTATCAGAAACGTCATTTATTGTACTTCCAGGTATAATTTTCTTAAGCTCCTCAAGTACTCCATCTCTTCTATCTGGTTTAAATTTCGCAGCTACAAAATCTCTTACAAGCACTCTTGTCCTTTCTGCTCTCTCCCTATCAAGATCTCTGTTTATTTCATTAAATATCTCCGGAGCATAATAATATTCTACTTCCTCTAACCAATCTTCTAAAAGATAATTTACTCCCGTCTGATCTCCTTCAAATCTCTCTCTTAATTTAATTAGGACATTTGCATCAAGCAATGCTCTTATCTTCTCTATTTCATCATAAGTAGTAGAAAACAGATCTTCATTTCCAAAATCATAATACCATCTAATTAAGTAATTTTCCTTTTTACTTCTAGAACGTCTACTTCCTATAGCCTTAAATCCATAACTCTCCCAAAACTTACTAGCCCTTAAATAATCTTTTCTACAACTCAATGACATACCTTTTAAAAGAGTGCTATACTTAAATTTCAGAAAATTCAAAAGACCTTTAGCTATGCCTTGTTTTCTATAATCATCCTTAATGCACAAATGAACAATTCTAATAATTCTTTTACTATCCGTAATTGAAAACAAAAGATATCCAATTAAATCCCTCCCTTTATAGGCCACTAAAATATTACCCTTTTGAGCATATTCGTGAAACGCTCCTTCAGGAAAATGGCCAAGAGTTTTAGAATTCTTAGTTCCTAATTCTACGACTTGGTTAATTATGTTTATATTATTACTGAGAACTTCAATTTTCATTTTGCAAATATATAAATGATTTTATAAGAAAAAACACATAACAGATGAATGAAAATTAATATTCATAGTCCTATTAGCTTCTTAATTCTATCACTATGCAGGTTATACACTTCCATAACACCAAACTCCTTTTTAGGGGTTTCACCTTTGTATTGTTTGCAGATATCATCTACAGTAAATTCACCGCCCTTAACCTGTAGAAATAAAAAAGTCTGACTAAGTTTTGTTTTAATCAGGCTTAATTGTGTGTTTATGAGTTCTGCATCTGGCTCAGGTGGTTCAACATATTGTTGTTTGGAATTCCAGTTTTTAGGATTAATATATTGTCCAGTTGCAAAAGGATATCTTTCCTTATTATATGTTATCCTACATCTAATTGGACACATACCTTTCTTGTTAAGCTTAGTCTTTCTGACTAAGAAGAGTATATTTAATTTCATAATTTTTAAAATTTAAATTGGGGCACCCGAAGTAAATAAGGGGCACCTAGTGGGGTACTTTTATTGGATTAATTAACGCTATTTTACTAGATTTGGACAAACTGGCTAATTCAGTTCGATTTGTGCCACCGATTTCGGAGTCATTGTGCCATTGATTTCGGTTTAAACCGTG
>NZ_BAABCY010000080.1:0-32400 GCF_039539345.1 Snuella lapsa
CACGGTTTAAACCGAAATCAATGGCACAATGACTCCGAAATCGGTGGCACAAATCGAACTGAATTAGCCAATTTTGCCACTTTAAAGCCATTACCTCCCATTTCACTATCTTAAAATCATCTTAAACTTAGATTGCAGCAGCCTTCAAAAACAATAAACGCCCTTAAACAGGCGCTTTATATAATGTTTTTATAAATTTATGGGGTTGAGCGACAGTTACTGTCATTGTGTTTTCGCTCTTCATTTATTTCGTTTTCAGCATTGAGGCAAACATAGTTTCTTGGCAATTTTTGGCTTTGCTTCGGCATGTGCGAATTACCAATGCTTATAGATTTTAGCGTTTGCTATTTTGTGAATCGAATTTGTAAATTTAGTTTGAAAAATAATTGTCCATTTTCCTCATAGATTTCCCCAAATTCATGTCGAGAAGAACTTGCAGTATCAAGTTTTGTGTTATTTAGTAGATAGTCCTCAAATTCATTTCGGTTGTAAATGTGATAGCACAAAACATCTCCATTTTCTTTAACGATTAAATATCCGCCTGTCGCATCGTATTTTCCAGTCCAAACTTGAGATGGCATCATTCCAAGTGCAACGTCTGTTAAAAAACGTTTGATTTTATATTCGTAAAATTTATGCTCATTCTTAATGTCAAAATCTAACGGATTTTTTGTTGTTGCCAAATCCACCAAATCCGTTAAATGAGAAAACTCTGTTGAATAGAAATCAAAAATGATTTGCGACAAAATTTGAGGAAGTAAACTGTCGATTAGAACAAGATTATTTGAAAATATTTGTCTCTCTGTTTTTACAAACTCAAATACCCCACCTTTACTTTGAACTTGAGCAATCCTATCCATTATTTTGCTCCTTGTGTCTATGGAATTTATTTGGTCAATCTCGTTCCTTGTTAAATTTGTGAAATTTATTTTGTAAATAAAATTAGTTGTTTTCCCTGCATTTAATAGAATAGAAAGGCTTCCTAGTTGGGATTTTACACTGAATCCTAAATCTTTAGACCTCTTAAAAAAGGTATCATTTGTAACATCTATTTGATTATTCCAATTTGAAATAATCGTTTTGTTTTCTAAAGTTTTGTATAAATAGGCACTTGATGTCATTTGATAAAAATATTTTGATAATGATAATCTAAAAATTCTTGGGCTGGGACAAATTTTTCTGGTTTGATAATATTTTTATTATCATACTTTAAGAAGAAATCGTTTACAGGTTTATCTTTTGAATAATGATTAAAGTAATCTGAAACTTTCACTTTAAAATCTGGTGTAACAGTTATATATCCTTTATCAAATGCTTTATCATGAATAGAATTTAAACATAATCCATTGCGTGGATTAATTCTATTTTCCTTGTCTTTTGACCAAGGTTTAATATGACTTGCAACTAATAAATCAGGGATAGACAATCCTGTAATACAACATTTCAGACTATATGAAGATAAAATTGCTGTTCTGAAAAAATATTGATTTACTCTTGCCTTAATTGTAGTTTCTCTATCTTTCCCTTCAGGAAACTTTTCAAAGTTAATTTCTTCAATTTCCCCTATCTCTTTATTTTGAAATTTCGCGATTAATTCTTCACTTTCAAAAGCTAATTTTTCCCAATTTTCATTAAATTCATTCCAAACTTCTTCTTCAAGTTTGCTTCCATTAACTAAACCTACAACTCCTTGCTTTTTAAGTTCTGGGTCAAGTCTTCCAAAATTGCCTATTTTCATATTCAAAGCAGATGGCGATCTGCCAATTATATTTGCATACTTAATAACGGTTGAATTGGACTTACTGCTACTTTTAAAAGGCACTTTGCAATACACATTAAATGCAATAATAGTTTCTTCTCGTGTCCAATTTTTTTTTACCATTAAGCTGCGTTTACGTTAGGATTTGAATAAGCCTCTTCAAAAACGAATAAAAAGATTAGAATGGAAAACCAGACCTCCACGAAGCCTGTTTAAAGTTCATTGACTTCAATAATATTTTTACCCAATACCCTATCAACACTTTCTATTACTGTTTTCTCGTTTAACATTTTTTAATTTTCAATTCAAGATTTTCTATCTGCAAGATAATAAGTCTTTCATTAATTTTTGATTTATTCAGAAGTGTTTTTCCAACTCTTTTGAACAATTTAAACTCTGAAAATTTGATCGGATAATTTTAGAGCCTTTTCTTTGATTATTGGAATTTTGGTATTGAAACACTAAAACGTTTTTTATAGCTCCAACCAGCACACATTAATTACAGTTGTACTTTGTTGTTCATTATAAATTTTAGTGACTAATTGTAGTGTAAATAGTGTATTCTTTCAATATTTCGTTATTACTCCAGTCAATTTCTAACATTTGATACGAGCCACTAAAATCTGGTCTTTCTTTAGGAAACCGAAATTTCCAAGACATAGTATTATTCCCTGAATCGTATATCAAATCCACATCAAAGTCAGTTGAATTCAAAGTATTCTTTTCCGCCCATTTCATCGCTTTTGCCTTTATTTTGCTTCGTTCAACGAAGTCATTTACTTTTCCAAACCATTTTCTAGGCCAGTTGCATTCAATAACTTGTCCGTACTCATCCACGTCTACTTTTATCGGATAATTTACAATTCCTATTTCTGGCTTTTTTAGATCAAAAACAAATTGGTATTTTGTAATAACCCAACCTCTATCAAAAGTATTTGGATTTTCTTGAAAGTACCCATCCAAGTCAGAAATATAGCCTTCTTTAAATACTGCATTAACATATAATTCACCTAATATAATTTTTAAATAGCTGTCAAGATTATACTTAATTTTATCAGGAACATCTTCCAAGTCCGTTATATAAAAACTATACTTTTTACTCCCTATTAAAGCGGATAAATCAGTTATATCTGCATCAACAACCATGCTTTCTTGAGAAGAAGATTTGAAACTAGAAATCAATAACATGATTATGATAAGCGTTCCTCTCAATGTTTTTCTATTATAATGCATAACACTTCTATCACGTTTCATTTACTAGCAAATACAGTATGTATAAATTGCTGAGTACCTTTTAGTCGGTTATAAACCTATTAAATGATTGCCAATATTTATCTTTATAAATATCAAAGTCTATCCCAATAATACTTTTATATTCGTTTTTGATATTATAGAGAACTTTAGATGGTTTTCTGAAATCAATACAAGCAAAGTAAATTTCCCTTAAAGAATCAGCCGTTTGTCTCCCTATATTTATATAACCATCAAAATCCTTTAATTCAGACATTATTTTATCTTCAATTTCGTTTAGTAACCGATATTCCTTTTCACTTGGCAGCCCATTATTGTTTTTTCCATCATATTTAACTTCCACAACTGCAATCCAAGGATGCGATGCTTTACTATCCCAGTTTAACATGTCCGAATTCACTATCGCTAGTAAAGGAAGGCCATTTTCTAATGTAGCTTCTAAGCTAGAATAATTATCATCATCAGTATTGTGTCTTAGCCCCTTGTATTTCTCAATGAATTCCTTTTCCCTCCAAACTAGAAAATCTTGCAACTTAGAAATTGGGATAAGCTCTTTTTCTGCCCGATTCTTTGAAATTACTTTTAAGTTGTCTATTGTGGTTATAGAATTTAGTTCTCCAAGATAATTGTCCAGAAAAATATATGTACCATTTACAATGGTTGATTCATCCCTCTCATTAAAGTCACTATGCGCAATAACAATATCAATTTCATCAGGACAGTCTTTATGGTCAATAGAATAAAATGATAAATTTTTGCTGTCAAAAGTATAACCAGCCATATCTATTCTTACATTCTCTATATCAATTGCTGGTTTTAGTGCGGTAAATTTCCAGTTTGGTATTTTAGGTGCAGCTTGAACAAGTTCCTCGACAAAAACAATATTTTTAATAACGCCGTCAGGTGTAATTACTAATTCAGAAATATTTTCATCATACATTCCTGCTAAATACCAAAAACCGTCTTTTAATTCATTTAGCTTTGGGGATAACTTGTCAAAAAAAACACCCTTAATATTACCTTGTCGTTTAAGAACACTATAAAACTTCTTTTCATTTTCCTGAAACCAGTCCCAAAAATCAGTATATGATTCAATCGATTTTTCCTTTTTACCGAATAGTGCTTTTAAAAAAGTCATA
The DNA here is from genome assembly GCF_039539345.1 of Snuella lapsa. Classification (NCBI taxonomy): domain Bacteria; kingdom Pseudomonadati; phylum Bacteroidota; class Flavobacteriia; order Flavobacteriales; family Flavobacteriaceae; genus Snuella; species Snuella lapsa. Next base: position 4,150 of record NZ_BAABCY010000080.1, read on the forward strand.
GTATTAATTTATTTGGTCATTGCATTTACGATTGTTATAAAATTAGCTCCTAACCTGCAATCGTTTACAGGTATCACCAAACATTTTATCATTTTATTTTTCCAAGTTTCTTCAAAACCAAAAGCGTTATTGCCAACAAAATCCCGATTCCAACAAACAGATAACCTCCATATTTATCTTTATTTCCACGTATAAAATAGGCCTCTCCATTTTTGTCTATAAATTGTACCGTTTTATTAAATCTTAAATCTCGACTTTTCTGAAATGGCGTTTTATCGTCGTAATAAACTGTAATTTTATCTCCTATTTTTAGGTTATCCAATTGCTCAAATTTTGGTCCAAAATCGCCAGGTGCTTGTCCAACAAAAATGTCAAAAATAAGAGGAAAGTCAACAATATGAATAAATCGGTGGTCGCCCTTATTTCTATAATTTATTTCTTGAAATGTCTTATCAAAATAATCAATTTGACCCGTTACTTTGTTAAACTCAGTTTTCTCTTTACTTCCTCGAATGGAGAGATATATTCCAAATCCGATTATTAATAAACAGGTGAGAAGTGATTTTTTGAAAATTTCTTTTTGTTCTTTATGTATCATATAGATTCCTATTGTTTAAATGTTAAAAAGACCTCATACAACTGACGCCTATCCAACATCTGTTAAGGGTTAAATGCATATTTTGGTTTAGAACTGACGTTGACTGAATGGATTCGTACACAGTTTAATCTGCCTTGCGGTTATAAATCATTATTGTGTGTTCGTTTATTCTTTATTTTTCAAATCCAAGTGGCCACAGACTTCTTCAAAAACTTCACAAGGGTCAATATCAATCGCTAATGCAATTAAATACAATTCATCAGCCCTCAGTTTAGTAGACTTATTTCCACTCAATTGACTTAATCGAGATTTGCTTATTCCTGTTCTCCTAGAAACTTCTGCTTTGTTAATTGATTTCTTAGCTAAATATAATCCTAATTCTGTCATAATTATACCAAATTTCTAGACATAAATATATGAAACAACTCCAATTGTGTTAAAAATCTAAACTTTTGTTTTTGATTTGAATATATTTTAAATACATTTGTATAGAAAATCAACACTAATGTCTAATTTTTAACCAAACGCTCAGAGAAGAAATCGGACAATTTAAAAAACAACAAGTTATGTATCCAACAAGAAGAAAGCCAAAGTCTTAAATATTACATAGCCGTTTTTTTATTTATAGTAATAATACCAATTACTTTTATAATTAGTATCAAAATTCTCTTTACTGTCTAGAAAAACATAATAAAAATCTTTCTTAAAATATCCAAATTCATCATACTCTTTTAATAAGTCAAAATACTGGTTACTCCATTGTTTATGAATTTCCGAGTCCTGATATTTCTTTAATTGTTCATCTGTATACAAAAAGTATGTCACGGTATTAAACCTTCTTTCAATTCTCCACAATTCGGGATTATTTATTTTCGATTTCAGATTTTTAATTTCTTTTTCGGGAATATTATTATTAGCTTCATCTTTTGCTATTGTTTCAAAGTCAGAGAAGTAAACATATAAATTATTAGTTTTATACCTCAATCCAAGTATTATTTTTTTAATGAGACTCAGTTTTTTATGTTGCTTATAAATTGATGTTAATTCTTTAAATTTTTCAGCAATCTCTTTTTGTTTTGTTTTATGGAAATTGTAGGTCTTGTTGTCCATGAATTTACCTTTGTCTCTGGCGTATTCAAGACAAATTTGAAGTCGAGGATAAGATTTGTTGTTTTTTATGTAATCAAAGATTAGATTCAATGTTTTTACATCATATTTCTCGTCAATCCATTTAGCAAGAGGTTCAAACTCTTCTCTAATTTTTGAATCACCTTGTTTAATTTTCTTGGTTGATTTATAATCTTTATCTGAGGTAAATATCATTTTTCTTTAATACAGAACATTCCATTCAAATTACACACAACCACTTAACAAACCCAACATTACATTATTCCCCTTAAATGGGCCTATAAACACAACCAAATATACGCAAAAACCTACAAGTTTTTGTGTATTAGGTCTGTTTAAAATAAAATCTTAATGTTGCTTTTGGACGGGTTATAAAAGCTACTCCTTCACCTTTACTTCATATATACTTCACCTTTAGTCTATAGTATAGGTGTTTTAGGACGGGTCAATCCAAATAGTTATAGGCAATTATAGCATGAATACCCCAACCAAAAGAAAAGCATGGAAACTAAACCACATCCCTAACACTAACAACAGCACTTAAACACAATACTTTATAATAAAAATAGGTACAATAGTTTTTGCTAGTTACAACAACTTATAAGTAGAAAGTGGCTTCGGAAAAGCCTCTGGGTTTTCGGCCAAATGATAGCGCGGATCGTCTACTGCCTCAATAACAACCTCCCTAAATTTAGGATTGGCCTTGTACAGTAACACTTTACAATCCTCACTTAAATGCTTTAATTTAATAGATTTTCCTTCGGCTTCATACTTGTTTACCAAATTAAGAATAGCCTCAAGCGCAGAGTGGTCGCTTACACGCGACTCTATAAAATCGATCTCCACATTATCGGGATCGTTCTTAGCATCAAACTTATCGTTAAAAGCCAATATCGATCCAAAAAACAAAGGCCCCCAAATTTCATATACTTTAGTGCCATCCTCACGCATACGCTTTCTGGCGCGAATGCGCTTTGCATTTTCCCAAGAGAATACCAAAGCACTAATAATAACGCCCGCTATCACAGCAATTGCCAGATCGAAAATAACAGTTAGTACCGATACCGCCACCAAAACAACCACATCGCTTAAAGGGATTTTATTCAATATCCTAAAACTGCTCCAGGCAAAAGTCCCTATAACTACCATAAACATAACCCCTACCAATGCAGCAATAGGAATTTGCTCAATATAAGACGAAGCAAATAAAATAAATACCAATAACAACACGGCAGCCACAATACCCGACAAACGCGTACGTCCCCCCGATTTAATATTAATAAGCGACTGTCCTATCATGGCACAGCCTCCCATACCACCAAAAAGACCAGTAACAATATTAGCACCACCCTGAGCCATACACTCCCTGTTGGCATTACCACGCGTTTCAGTAAGTTCATCTACCAAATTCAAGGTCATTAAGGATTCTATCAAACCAATAGCCGCAAGAATTAAGGCATAAGGAAAAATAAACTTTAAAGTTTCATAATTAAATGGCACCTTACTAAAAATATCAAATTGAAACTGGGGCAACCCACCTTTTAAACCTTCACCACCTACTTCCCTAATAAAACTACCTACCGTAGCCACTTCTAAATCGCCAAAAATAACAATGGCCGATACAATTAAAATCCCCATTAAAGCCTCAGGAAGCTTTTTAGTTATCTTAGGCAAAAAGAACATGATACCCATAGTTAAAGCCACCAAAGCAACCATGGTCCAAAGCTGTGATCCTGTAAACCAGTTGCCCTCAACATCTTTAAACATCCCCAACTGGGAGGTAAAGATCACTATTGCCAAACCATTTACAAAACCCATCATTACGGGGTGCGGAATAAGACGAACAAACTTACCAAGCTTTAAGATTCCCGCCAGCATTTGTATGCCCCCCATAAGAATAACAGTAGCAAACAAATAATAAAGCCCCAAATTCTCATCTGCTGCCCCCATGGCGTTCCCTTCGGCCACCAAACTTACCATCACGACTGCCAAAGCCCCCGTTGCGCCACTAATCATACCAGGTCTTCCCCCAAAAACAGAAGTTATTAACCCAATCATAAATGCCGCATAGAGTCCTACCAGAGGATCTACACCTGCAACAAACGCAAAGGCTACAGCTTCGGGCACCAAAGCCAATGCTACAGTTATCCCACTTAAAATGTCGTTTTTTGCATTTGCTGTACGCTTTCTAATAAATTCAGTCATGGCCTTTACTTTGAAGCGGCAAATTTAAGCTTAATATAAAGATTAACAAGCCTTAATGGTTTAATTTGGCAAACGCATCCACTAAAACGTTTGAGAAAGCAAGCTGGAAGTCCACTACTGGCTACTTAGCCAATTCATAGCTTCCATTCTATTTTGAAACACCTTAATGTTCCAATCATTGACCTTGTTCAAATTAATTATTGTTTCTACCATCATAAGCGCGCCACTGGTTTTGACACAAACAGCTATGGCCTTAATTTGTTTAATGTTGTGTATCATACGCTGCGCTTCGAACTTAAAGCTATAAGAATGCTCTTTGTTCACCAATACAAAACACGGATTATCCATGTATGTCCTTATAAAATCATGGTATTCGTCTACCATAACCTCATCTACCTCAATGCCCTCATCAATAATAAGCTCTGCCATATTACTACTTAGCATAGCAATAGAACCAAATGACAGTTTATAACTTTTCATTTCTATTGATCTAAAAATATATTAAGTGAGAGATATTAATTCATAAACAACCTGATGTTGTCCAAGGCATAGCAATTATCTGTAATCGTGAAATTACAAAATCAAAAATAATATTTTTTTATAAGTTTTATAACAAAAAAGAACAAAACACATAACTACCTAAAAACCTTAACCTTAAAGGCACTACACAAGGATTTCTACACCAATAATTTTATGTTTGCGTAAGAATTTTCAAGAGCCTTTTCTGTTTGTTTATCGTTTAGCCAAGTTACTTTTGTTATGCCTTCCTCTTCCTGTGCATATAGATCACCTTTAAAACTGGTTCTCATCTCAAACCAATATGTAATCTTTATCTTATGACGCCCATTACGCTTAAAAATATGATACGTCGTTTCCAAGGGTTTTGTGATTTCCAAACCGCCAACACCCGTCTCTTCGGTTACTTCACGAATAGCTGTTTTTTCAATCGTTTCATTCCCTTCCACCTTTCCTTTTGGCAAATCCCACTTATCATTGCGATAAATAAACAAAATCTCCCCTACATCATTATAGACTTTCCCACCTCCAGCAACTACATTAGGTAATTTTTTCAAGAACTTCTTAAGCAGTTTATCCTCGCTTTTGTGAATAAGCCTAACCTCTTCCAACCCCGTTGTATTAAGTTCCTTTATTACTTTCCCAATATGTACCGTATTGAGCAAATAATTTTTAAAATTTGATTCCATCTCTACCTTAGTCGTTAAAACTATGGGCTTATCACCAACAAAAACTTTATACATGTTTCGTCATTCAAAATTTACGCTATGGTAAAAATATCATTTTTCACTTCATTTTAACAACTCTTGAAAAAAATATTTTTATTACCAGAAAGTTCAGCACAAAAATTTATTTTATGTAATTTTGCGGCTATGATTTTCAATAAAAATACAGCAAAAAAAACCGCCGAAGTTTTATTACAAGTTAATGCTATAAAACTTAGCCCCAAAGATCCCTTTACTTGGGCATCGGGCTGGAAATCTCCAATTTATTGTGACAACCGCATTATTTTGTCTTTCCCCCCTATTCGTAATTACGTTCGCGAAGCCATGGGAAAACATATTGAAAAACAATTTGGAAAACCCGATGTTATTGCCGGTGTTGCTACGGGTGCCATTGGTATTGGTATGTTGGTTGCCGAATATTTAGGCTTGCCTTTTATTTATGTTAGACCAGAAGCCAAAGGACATGGCCGTAAAAACCAAATTGAGGGATTTGTAGAAAAAGGGCAGAATGTTGTTGTTGTCGAAGACCTTATTAGCACAGGTAAAAGTAGCCTTAATGCCGTTAAAGCTTTAAAAGAGGCTGGTGTAAACGTTAAAGGGATGGTAGCCATATTTACCTATGGTTTTGATATTGCTGCCGAGAACTTTAAAAAGGAAGACATTATTTTAAACACATTAAGCAATTACGAAAACTTACTGGAACAAGCTTTGGAAACAAATTACATCTCAGAAAAAGAATTGAAAGCTTTGTCTGAATGGAATACCAACCCAAGCGAATGGAACATAAGTTAATGTTGTTTAACAAAACATATTATGAATTTAGAATCCCCAAAAGTAAACGTTAATAAATCGCCAGAAGAAGTCTTTGACTTTTTAACCAATGTTAAAAATTTCGAATCCCTAATGCCCGAAAACATTAGCAAATTCGAAATTATTAGTGAAGACACCTTTTTATTTGCCCTAAAAGGCATGCCCGAAATTACACTTAAGAGAAAAGAAGAAGTTCCTCCCAACAAAATTGTATTGGGAGCTGCCGGTGGTAAAATTGATTTTTCGCTTACTGGCACCATTAATGAAATAGATGCCCAAACCAGCGAAGTACAGCTTAAGTTCAATGGCGACTTTAACCCTATGATGGCCATGATGATAAAAGGCCCGATAACAAAGTTCATCGAGACACTGGCTACCAGTATCCCTAAGGCAATTTAATACAACAATGTAATTTCCTTTAAATCGAAGGCTTTTACAATATCGTCTTCCAACAATACTTGAAGCATTCCCGAATCGGTGACATGCTTTATAAATCCTGAAAACATCAAACCTTCAGCATCCTTAAATGTCGAAGGTTTATTTTTTCTAAAAAGATGCCCCTCGTATTCTTCTTTTAATGCTTTAAGCCTTCCCTTTTTTAAAATTTTAAAATACTTTTTCAAGTACTTTAAAACTTCATAGGCAACCTCATCCAGATCATAAACAATACCCGATATCTCTTTAAGGGACGAAGCATTGGGCAAGGCATTAAATGCCGTTTGATTTACATTCAAACCAATGCCTATTACAGATGCAGACACTACATTTTGCTTTATGACATTTTCTATTAAGATTCCACAAATTTTCTTGTTTTCTGACAAAATGTCGTTAGGCCACTTAACACTTAACTTAGGAATAGAGAAAGACTTAAGCGTTTGTATTAAAGCCAACGACGTTACAATACTTATATAAAACGGGTACTCTAATTGCTGTTGAGTGATGTCCTTAAACACACTAAACGTAAGGTTTTTAGCCGCTTCCGATTCCCAAACAGTCCCCATTTGCCCCCTACCATCGGTTTGCTTTTCGGCAATTACCGCTGTAAAATCCTCAAGGTTCTCCTTAACAATAAGCTGTCGCAAATAGCTATTGGTAGAATCGATGGCATTAAGTTTGATAATAGGCATATTGAGTTATTATAACAGTATAAAATCTTATGATTATTTTAAAGTATAAAGAACTAAAAAAATAATAACTTTGCATAAATTAAAAAAACTTAATGGCGAAAGAAAATACAAACACAGATTCACTAATATCTGTAATTATTAGTGGCATTGAAGATATTAAAGGTAAAGAAATAAACATTTTAGATCTAAGAAACATTGACAATACAGTTTGTGACTATTTCATTATTTGCGAAGGGACTTCAAATACACAAGTAAGCGCCATTGTTAACTCGATTCAAAAAAAGGTAAGCAAAGAACTTAAGGACAATCCATGGCATACCGAAGGTATGGATAATGCCGAATGGGTATTAATAGACTACGTGAACGTTGTTGTACATGTGTTCCAGAAACATATTAGGGATTATTACGATATTGAAAGTCTTTGGGGTGATGCAATAACAACAACAATAGAAACAAGTTACTAAAAACGCATGGCAAACGACAAAAAAAACATAAAAGACAAAAAACCTAAATTTAGTCCATACTGGATTTACGGTATACTCATTGCTTTTTTCTTAGGAATTCAATTATTTGGAGGTGGCAGCTATCAAGATGCCAATACCATATCACCTTCAGAATTTTTACAATTTGCAAAAGACGGTGATGTAGAAAAGGTTATTGTTATAAACAAACACTTAGCCAAAGTATATCTTACTGACGAAGCCCAAGAGAAGGAAATCCATAAAAAATCGAAGCCTACCAGTTTTATTCCTACAGCTACCAAATTACCCAATTACACCTTCGAAATAGGAGATCTTCAAAATTTCGAAAATGATCTTGATGCCATAGGAAAAGAAAACCTACTTAGCTTTGACAGAGAAGAAAGCACATTAACCGATTTTTTAATTGGCCTATTACCTTTCATACTCTTAATTGGTGTTTGGATCTTCATTATGCGTCGTATGTCCGGTGGAGCCGGTGGCGGTGCAGGAGGACAAATTTTCAACATCGGAAAATCGAAAGCAAAACTATTCGATCAAAATACAGAAGTTAAAACAACCTTTAAAGATGTAGCAGGTCTTGAAGGTGCTAAAGAAGAAGTACAAGAAATTGTAGATTTCCTTAAATTCCCTGAAAAATACACCACCCTAGGAGGTAAAATTCCTAAAGGCGCCTTATTGGTTGGCCCTCCAGGAACAGGAAAAACCTTGCTAGCCAGAGCTGTTGCCGGTGAAGCAAAAGTACCTTTCTTCTCCCTATCGGGTTCAGACTTTGTAGAAATGTTCGTTGGTGTTGGAGCTTCTAGGGTACGTGACTTATTTAAGCAAGCCAAAGAGAAATCGCCTTCTATCATTTTTATAGATGAAATTGATGCTATTGGACGCGCAAGAGGAAAGAATGCCATGTCTGGGAGTAACGATGAACGCGAAAACACATTAAATCAGTTGTTAACCGAAATGGACGGCTTTGGCACCAATGCAAATGTTATTGTTCTAGCTGCCACAAACAGAGCCGATATATTAGACAAAGCACTTATGCGTGCTGGTCGTTTTGATAGGCAGATTTATGTTGACTTACCCGATATTCGTGAGCGTAAGGAGATATTTGAAGTACATTTAAGGCCCCTTAAAAAGTCTAAAGACCTAGACACCGATTTCCTATCCAAACAAACACCTGGATTTTCGGGAGCAGACATTGCCAATGTTTGTAATGAAGCTGCTCTTATTGCTGCCAGAAATGGCAAAAAAGAAGTAGACAAACAAGATTTCTTGGACGCTGTAGATAGAATTATTGGCGGTCTTGAAAAGAAAAACAAAATTATAACACCTAGCGAAAAGAAAGCCGTTGCTTACCATGAAGCGGGGCATGCAACTATTAGCTGGATGTTAGAACACGCCGCTCCTTTAGTAAAAGTAACTATTGTACCTCGTGGTCGTTCTTTAGGTGCCGCTTGGTACTTACCCGAAGAACGCTTAATTGTTCGTCCAGAACAAATGCTAGACGAAATGTGTGCTGCCCTTGGTGGGCGCGCTGCCGAAAAAGTTATTTTCGACAAGATATCGACTGGAGCACTAAGCGACTTAGAAAAGGTAACGAAACAAGCACGTGCTATGGTTACTATATATGGATTGAGCGATAAGATTGGAAACTTAACCTATTACGACTCCGGACAAAATGAGTATGGCTTTACTAAACCTTATAGTGAGCAGACTGCCGAGTTAATTGACAAAGAAATTTCCAACATTATCGAGACGCAATACCAAAGAGCCATTAAGCTTCTAGAAGAAAACAAAGACAAGCTTACCGAGTTAGCAGAAGAACTTCTCGAAAAAGAGGTCATCTTTAAAGACAATCTAGAAAGAATATTTGGAAAACGCGCTTTCGAAAAAGAAGAAAGGGAATCCTTAGATAAATAGATTTTAATATATTTGCCTAGCTTTTAGTAAAAATCTTAAATTAACCACTTGGTTAGTTTAAGATTTTTTATATTTGATAAAGCCAATGAAAATTGAGTTAATAGCAGCTAATTAAATGAGTCTTTTCAGAAAAATTTTCGGTTCCAAAGCTGAGCGCTCAGAAGAAGAACTAAAGTCCGAAGACAGAGGCAAATACATGCCAGAAATAAAATTACCTATAGACGAAAGGTTTACCATAAACTTTAAGGCTAATGGTGGTAAATTTTTGTATTGTGAAAATTTAGACGAAATCTTTGAAAACTTATATAACATACTCGAAGAAAACAACTGGGAAGAGAAAGAAACCTTATTAATTGACGATAACTTAAAAGATAAATTTAAAGACTCCAACTTACAAATAACCAAAAAAACCAGCGAAGCTGCCTTTTTTTTAACAACTTGTGAAAATCTAATTGCTAACGACGGGTCTTTATTAATTTCCTCAAATCAAATTTTTGAAAAGAAACTTACCGAACTTCCCGTAAACTTTGTGGTATATGCCACTACCAGCCAAATTGTTGAAAATATTGGGGAAGGCTTACGCGTTATAAAATCTAAAAACAAAGAAAAAATACCTACAAACATTACAACAATAAAACATTTTAAATCGAAAGACGAAAAAGACTTTCTTAGTTATGGCAGTAGTGCTAAAAACCTTTATCTGCTACTTTTAGAAGACCTATAGAATGAAAGAAATTCTTATACGATCAATTTCAGGACTATTATATGTTTTGTTATTAATACTCTCGCTAAATTGCGAACATGCCTTAATAGCACTTTTTTTCGTTTTTGGACTAATTTGCTTGGCCGAGTTCAACAAGCTCATTCAATTAAAAAGCTTTTTCCCTTATATAATATTCACAATTCTTTATGCCGTATTTGGTTATTGGCAATTGGTACTAAATACTGTCAACGGATTAGATGAGGCCACCCAAATCCTTATGGTTTTAACCATTTTTGTTCAGCTATTCCTAATAAAAGACTTATTCTCAGAAAAAACGATTCCACTCTTTAGCTCAAAAAGTTTCTTATTAACGACCTTTTATCTATCTAGTGCTTTCGTATTTTTAATACTAATTGCAAACTACCCCCACACTTACAACCCCAATATTTTACTTGGATCTTTCATTTTGGTATGGGTTAATGACTCTTTTGCCTATTTAGTTGGTAAAAACTTTGGCAAACAAAAACTGTTTGCAAAGATTTCTCCTAAAAAAACAGTTGAAGGCTTTTTAGGAGGCTTGTTTTTTTCCTGTATTGCAAGCTATTTTATCACTACCTTTACAGAAACCTTAAGCTTTACCTCTTGGTTAGTTTTAAGCATTATCATTAGTGTATTTGGAACCTTGGGCGATTTAATAGAATCGAAGTTTAAAAGACAGGCGAACGTAAAAGATAGTGGCGTTATAATGCCAGGACATGGAGGGCTACTAGATCGTTTGGACAGCATTATCTTTGCAGCTCCTTTTATATATTTATTTTTAAGAGTATTACAATATGTTTCATAAAGAAGGCCACAAGATTATATTAATCACGTTCATTTTTGTTATAGCGTCCTTTTTATTGGCAGATAGCTTTATTTCCATAAAATGGCTGCAAACAACAATAATGATTGCGTTATTTATCTTTCTTATTCTCATTCTTCAGTTTTTTAGGAACCCAAAGCGCAAAACCAAATTAAACAACCAACAGGTAATTGCACCTGTAGATGGTAAAGTTGTTGTTATTGAAGAAGTTTTTGAACCAGAATATTTTAAAGAAAAGCGTATTCAGGTTAGTGTTTTTATGTCGCCAATAAATGTTCATGTAACACGTTATCCTGTTGGAGGTAAAGTAGTATTTAGCAAATACCATCCAGGCAAATACCTTGTTGCTTGGCACCCCAAGGCAAGTGAAGAGAACGAGCGAACAACCGTTGTTGTAGAAAACGAAACCTATGGCAAAGTACTATATCGTCAAATTGCTGGGGCACTTGCCAAGCGTATAGTCAACTATGCCAAAGAGGGCGACAAGGCCATTCAAGGAGAAGATTGTGGTTTCATAAAATTTGGGTCAAGAGTCGATTTATTTTTACCTTTGGATACGAATATAAAAGTTCAGCTCAATCAAAAAGTTCGTGGCGGAGAGAGTATTATTGCCGAGACCAATGAGTGATACAGACCTAGATATCGAATTTCAGGAAGCCGTAGCCAGAGTAAATGCCCACAAGGACCCTTTTCCGGCCGACACCCTTCTAAAACTCTACGCTTATTACAAAAAAGCTACTAACGACTACGGTAAACCCCGCAGCAAAAAACCAATCATTAATGCTTTTAAAACCAATGCTTTGTTTCAGGTAAAAAACATTAGTGAAGATGAAGCCAAACGTGCTTATATAGAATTGGTAAACAACTATTTTTTATACAGAAACTAATAGGTCTTTTTTTCTCTACATTTATTTTATAGTTTAGCTACTTCATCAAACCATAAAATAAATCTTGTAACATATGAAGCTTAAAAACTTCTTGGCATACATGGTATGCTTTCTGGGCTACACTTTGTTAAATGCCCAGTCTAGTGATCTTAAAATCATTCCGCAGCCCCTTCAATTAGAAACAACCAACGGTCATTTTTCAATCAAAAAAGAACACGCTATCTTTTTAGACCCAAACTTTCAAGATGCAAAACCAGAAGCACAATTATTAAAACAACTAATAAAAAAAGAAACAAACATTGATCTTTCAATTAGTAATGCCAAGAGCAACGCAATAGACGGCATCACTATTAACCGAAACACTTCTATAAAAAATAACGAAGGCTATAAACTGGAAATAAACACCAAAGGCATTCATTTACAAGCTTCCAGCAGAGCTGGTATTTTTTATGGTATTCAAACCCTGTCACAACTCTTTCCTGTTGCAATTGAAAACAAACCAAATAACCGTTTACCCCTGCTATCCATTATTGATAACCCAAGATTTGAATACCGCGCTCTTATGCTTGACCCTGCCCGTCATTTTTTACCTATAGCAGCTATTAAAGAGTATATAGATGCCATGGCCGCATACAAATTCAATTACTTACACTTACATCTTACCGACGATCATGGTTGGCGCATAGAAATAAAAAAATATCCTTTATTAACAAAGATAGGTTCAATTAGAAAAGAGACCAATGGTAATGGCATCCCACATGGGGGTTTTTACACCCAGGACGAATTAAAGGACTTAGTTGCCTATGCCAAATCCAAACATGTTGAAATCATTCCAGAAATAGACATGCCCGGGCATGGTATGTCCATTCTTTCTGCCTATCCAGATTTGGCATGTTTTCCCCGCAAATTTGAAGTAAGTACAGTACCAGAGGTCTCAAAAGAATTACTGTGTGCTGGCAAGCCTGAGGTTTACCAGTTCTATGAGGATGTTATTAATGAAGTTGCTAGTATTTTTCCAAATCCCAAACTCCATTTGGGAGGCGATGAAGCCCCTTTGGACAACTGGAAAAAATGTCCGCATTGCCAACTTACCATGCAAAAAAACAATTTGGACCATGAAGAAAAATTAATGGCCCATTTTTTCGACAGGATAAACAAAATACTGACCAAGCTAAACAAAGAACCACTTTTATGGTATGAAAGCGACGTAGAAAGCTATCCTAAAAACAGTACCGTTTTTTTATGGCGTAATGAAGAACCCGATATTAAAACACAAGAAATTAAATCCAGAGGGCTGCTAATGATTAATTCCTATGGTCGCAACACGTATTTTGATTACCCCCAATCTAAAGGCGACATACCCAATGTAAAATGGATGTCTGTATTAAGCTTAAAAAAGGTTTATGAATTTGATCCCGTTCGCGGACTCCCAGAGAATGAAAATCAATTTATCAAAGGTGTGCAAGGCTGTGTCTGGGGAGAATATGTACCAAATATCGAGCGTGCATTTTATATGACCTACCCAAGAGTATTGGCTCTTTCGGAAAAAGCTTGGTCTACAAAATCAAATTGGTCCTGGGAACAGTTTAAAAAGAAATTAGACAAACACTTTATCAAACTATTAAACAACGGTGTTAAATACAGACCGCCAATAGAGCTATACACTGAATAAAGTTTATTTTACCAATTCAGCGTAATCAAAAAACGCTGCTTCAAAAAGAGCTTGAAAATGCTTTAAGAGCCTTTGTTTTACTTCGTGTACCGGAACTTCCTTTACACCGAGTTCTACATTTAGAGACGTTACTGCCTTCCCTCTAATACCACATGGTATAATATTGTCGAAATACCCTAAATCGGCATTCACATTAAGGGCAAAGCCATGCATTGTAACCCAACGGCTGGCTCGTACCCCCATAGCACATATTTTACGCGCAAACGGTGTACCTACATCCAGCCAAACACCCGTCTCGCCCTCGCTTCTTTCAGCCTTTAATCCGTAATCCAACAAGGTTAAAATGATCATTTCCTCTAAAAAGCGCAAGTACTTATGAATGTCTGTAAAAAAATTTTCCAAATCCAGTATAGGATACCCAACTACCTGACCGGGGCCATGATAAGTAATATCACCTCCACGATTAATCTTATAGAATGAAGCTCCTTTTTCTCTAAGTTGCGCTTCGTTTAAAAGCAAATTGGAAAAATCGCCGCTCTTACCCAACGTATAAACATGCGGATGTTCTACAAATAAAAAATAATTGTTGGTTTTTAAACAGGCCGCTTCTCTCCTATTCTTTATTTTGGTTTCAACGATCCCCTTAAACAAAGTTTCCTGATAATCCCAAGTCTCCTTATAGTCTTTGAGCCCTAAATCTTGCAGTGCTATTTGCTTATTCATAGACTGCAAAATTACGACTTTTTTTAAAGCCTACCTATTGGGATTGTTGAGAATAACCAGAGCTGCAATAACCCCTGGAACCCAACCACAGAGCCATAACAAAAAAACAATAAATATAGATCCACACCCCTTATCGATAACTGCCAGTGGCGGACAAATAATGGACAATAAAACTCTCCAAAAACTCATAATACAATTTTTATAACACCACAAAAACAGTGTGCTTCATGATTGATGTAGCTATTTGACGCTTAATTATTACTTTCGTTACAAAGATAATCTGCAATTTTAGACCATATCATTTTTTAACTAAACCATGCCAGCCCTCAATAACATGGCCACCCAAATAGTACAGACAGGCCTTTGTTAATTGTTAAAAGTTAATAGTTCCTTACCAATACCAACAACCAATGACCAAAATTATAAGGCTTTAAGCTTTAACCAAAACATAAAATATAGTAGTTTAGTGGCATGATTAGATTTCTGTTTATAATATGTTTTATACTCACTTCCTTTAGCTCTAGGGCACAATATAGTTTTTCAGGCCATGTAGACAACAACCAATGGCACAACAATGTTTATCTTTCAATAATTGAAGACTACAGAAGGGTTTCGGGTATTTATTTTGAACAAATTATAGCAAAAGTCAAAACCGATAGCTTAGGTTCTTTTGAGTTTACTGGCGATCAACTGGATACTAAAAACAGAATTTACAGAATCCATGTCGACAACTGCTTTGAAGAGGATCGAAACCATTTTGACGGACATTGCGACAATAGCAAAGCGGTTATTTTTATAGCAAAAAACAATGACTCCATTGATTTTCCTTTCTCTTTCAACAAACAAATGTTTTGTGATATAAAATCTACCAACGAAAAATCGACTGCTTTTATTAAAATAGATTCCCTTAAAGAAGAAATGAAATTTGCTTTTAGCGAATTTAGGAGCGAGGCAAACAGAAAGCTTAACAACAAGAAATGGTTTAAAACCTTACAGGAGTATGGCGAACAGCTTAACGAGCCCATAGCGGAGCTTTACATCTATTCGTTTTTATCAGATAGACGAAATGACTTCCATGAGCATTATTTGGAGGATCTTAAAAACAATGCCTACTACGATAATTTATTAGGTCGCTTAAACAAGCATTACCCAAATTCATCATATACAAAACAATACAGTGTTGAGCTTAATTCCGATAAGTTTATAATCAACAGCACAACCAGTTCCTATTTTAATTGGAACTATTTAATATATCTTGGATTGGTTATTTCAATAACGGCCAACTTCTGGCTTTGGTATTCCCGAAAAAGAATTCAAAATGAAAACGCTACAAAAGGGAAGAAACAACTAACAAAACAAGAACAAAACATTCTAAATCTGTTGTTGGAAGAAAAAACAAATAAAGAGATTGCCGACACCCTTTTTGTTAGTTTAAGTACCGTAAAGACCCATATTAACAACATCTACAAAAAACTGGATGTTCAGTCGAGAACAGAAATAAAGTCGCTGTTTAACAGTTAATAAGAAAATTCAACCTAGGTACTAGTACCTATTTCAACCCCTAATTATTCCATTCATAACAAAGTTTTTATGATGTTTACCTTATTATAAACAATAACACAAAACATTATGACTATTTCAACGTACAATTTTAAAACATTACAATCCAAACTATTATTGATTTTCTGTTTATTTGTTTACTCATCAAACTTTTCACAAGAAGCAAACACCTCTAAAAAAGGAAAAACAGGCATTTTGTCATTTGAAACAGAGGAGATCGACTACGGCACCATTCAGCAAAATGCCAATGGCGAACGCACCTTTAAATTTACCAATACTGGCAAAGCACCAATTGTAATTACCAACGTAAAAACCTCTTGTGGTTGTACCGTACCATCCTATGCCAAAACACCTATTTTACCAGGAGATTCAAGTGAAATTAAAATTAAGTATGCGACCAACCGAATTGGTATTTTCAAAAAAACCATTACAATTATTTCCAATGCTTCCGAAAGCAGCAAAATATTAAGGATTAAAGGTAAAGTTTTAAAACCAGAGGCACCAAAAAGCTAACCAAAAACTGATTTTACCTTAAATTAAAAATCTAATAAAGAGTTGTATGCTGATTTTTTGAAAATAGTGTAATTTTGCACACATCTGTCAAAAAAAGACAGTATTCAAATTTAATTAGCATGCAGCTTTCAGAACAAGAATTAGTAAGAAGAGAAAAGTTATCAAAACTACGCGCATTAGGCATTAACCCCTATCCGGCCGATTTATACCCAGTAAACCATACTTCAAAACAAATTAAGGAAGGATTTGAAGAAGGTAAAAAAGTGGTTGTTGCAGGTAGGTTAATGATGATAAAAGTGCAAGGAAAAGCGTCGTTTGCACAGTTACAAGATGCCGAAGGAAAAATACAAGTCTATTTTAACCGTGATGAAATTTGTCCCGGAGAAGACAAAACAAAATACAACGATGTCTTTAAAAAGCTGATCGATTTTGGTGACTTTATAGGTATTGAAGGCGAATTGTTTACTACAAAAGTTGGCGAAAAGACCGTTATGGTTAAAGATTTCACCTTACTTAGCAAGGCTTTAAAACCACTGCCCCTACCCAAAGAAAAAGATGGTATTGTTTACGATGCCTTTACGGATCCAGAACAACGTTACAGACAACGTTATGCCGATTTGGTAGTGAATTCCCATGTTAAAAATGTATTTGTAAAGCGTACCAAGCTGTTTAACGCGATGCGTAGCTTTTTTAACAATGCTGGTTATTTTGAAGTAGAAACCCCCGTTTTACAGCCCATTCCTGGTGGTGCTGCTGCTCGTCCGTTTATAACGCACCACAACTCGCTGGATATTCCTTTGTATATGCGAATTGCTAACGAACTTTACTTAAAGCGTTTAATCGTTGGTGGTTTTGACGGTGTTTACGAGTTCTCTAAAAACTTCCGAAACGAAGGTATGGATCGCACCCATAATCCAGAGTTTACAGCTATGGAAATATACGTAGCTTACAAGGATTACAATTGGATGATGGATTTTTGTGAAAAGCTATTAGAGCATTGTGCTATTGCAGTAAACGGAACTACAAAAGCTACGTTTGGCGATAATGAAATAGACTTTAAAGCACCTTATGCCCGTGTAACGATGACCGATTCCATAAAGCATTTTACAGGCTTTGACATTACTGGCAAATCGGAAGACGAAATTAGGCAAGCTGCCAAGGGTATGGGTATTGAAGTAGACGACACCATGGGTAAAGGGAAGCTTATTGATGAAATTTTCGGAGAAAAATGTGAAGGGAACTACATCCAACCTACATTTATAACCGACTATCCTAAAGAGATGAGTCCGTTATGTAAAGAACACAGGGACAACCCAGAACTTACCGAGCGATTTGAACTTATGGTATGTGGTAAAGAAATTGCCAACGCCTATAGTGAGCTTAACGACCCCATAGACCAACGCGAACGCTTTGAGCACCAACTTAAACTAGCTGCCAAAGGGGATGACGAAGCAACCGAATTTATAGATTTTGACTTTTTAAGAGCTTTAGAATACGGCATGCCTCCTACCTCTGGTATGGGAATTGGAATGGATCGATTGATTATGTTTTTAACAAACAACCAATCCATTCAGGAAGTGCTATTCTTCCCGCAAATGAGACCCGAGAAAAAACAGGTGGAATTGAGCGAGGACGAAAAAGCGGTGTTTAACCTCCTTAAAACCAACTCCCCTATAGAACTAAACACCCTTAAAGGACAGTCTGGCCTTAGCAACAAGAAATGGGACAAAACCATTAAAGGATTGACTAGCAAGAAAGTAGCACAGGTTTTAAAAAATGACGATGGTCTTTTAGTAGAGGTTTTATAATAAATAATACTAAACTGTCACACTGAGCCTAAGCGAAGTGTCTTATAAATATTTAAAAGGATTTACTTTATGGTGAATCCTTTTTTGTTTGCAGATTGTAGCAGATGATAGCGAATTTTTGGTCACGAAATGGTCACTCCAAATTTTCTTTCCTAATTCAATGTAGGAATTTTGAAGGGCACTAAGAATTTTCTTTATATTTGGGTGAATTAAAAAAACTAATTGTATTTATAAGATAGTTTTGTATCATTTGAACAGAACTGTGAACATAATTAAATATGGCAAAAAGAAATACAAAATATACGCCACCACCTCCAACTGAACTTATTGTACATAGAAAGGACTTCATTCTGAAACTTGAAGAAAGGATTCAAGAGGGAGAAGATATTTTAAAATTTGATGTAACTACTCAGTCTGATTTTAACAAAAACAGAGATGATTTTAATCGTTGGAATGACTACAATTCAGAATACTTAAAACAGTCATTCAATAATGAGTACAATGAATATAAAGACAGATATGATAAATGTGCTATGTTCATTGGACTTGGTAAAAATAGATCTGGACCACAAGGGAAACTTATAAATTTTAAAGAAAGTGTAGAGGCTAAACTCAATAACCTCAAAAAACTTCTCGGGAAAGCCGATTTGTTAAAATCCTCAATAGAAGAACCAAGTGTACAAGAAATGAAAGATGCAACTACGAAGACTAATAACATATTTATTGTTCACGGGCATAATGACCATATCAAAATTGATGTAGCAAGAACTTTAGATAAGCTTGGTCTAAACCCAATAATCTTATCAGAGCAACCAAATCGAGGACAAACAATAATTGAAAAATTTGAACTTCATTCTGATGTTGGGTTTGCCGTAGTTTTATTAACTGCTGATGATTTAGGTAGAGTTAAAACTTCTGACGAAGATAAATATAGAGCGAGGCAGAATGTAATTATTGAAATGGGGTATTTCATTGGAAAATTAGGACGTAGCAATGTATTTCCTATGTATGAAGATGGAGTTGAATTACCAAGCGACTTACTAGGAATTTTATACAATCCTATTGATGATGCGAAAACTTGGAAATTCAAATTAGTTAAAGAATTAACAGCAGCAGGCTATCAAGTAGACGCTAACAAAATACTGTAATAAGGGAATGAGAAATTATAAATTCGAAGATTTTGAAATTGGGAATAGTGTTTACCATAAATCAAACACGAAAATTAAAATGATTGTCGTTGGTAAAAATGACAAAACTTTTGAAATTAAGTGCAGATGGGTTGATAAGGACGGTAATAGATTAGAAGATACATTTTTGTTTGCGGAATTAATCAAGTCTGACGATTATGATTATGACAATCTACCAACAATAACTGTAATATAAACCCACAAAACCACACATAACCAAAACTGTTATGTGTAAACCTTATAGAAATCCATGAAAGATAACAACCAAGAACAGAAAATAAAAGAAAAATCAAATTATGAATTGAATGGAAATAATTCAGAACCAAATATTCAAGAAATAAGTCCTCAAGATAAATTCCTAGAAACACTAATTGAAAAAGGAGGGCAAGTATTAATGGGATATACTCAAATGAGTCAAGAAACTCAAAAATACTCAATTGACCGACAATCTGAAATTGAAAAAGAAGAATTGAAAACTGCAAATAAATTTGACATTCGAGATAAAATTTACAAAGGAATTTTAATTGTAGTATGTATTATTTCACTAATACTTTCAGATTTATTTATTGAGAAAGCAGAGGTTGTAATCCCTGTCTTGACTTTGATTATTGGACTACTTTTTAAAACTAATTCTTTGTCTGATTTTAGGTCTTTGACTAAGGACAAATATGATAAGAATAATGAATCCGAATAAAAACAACTTGTAACAATAACTAAAGACAAAAATAAAAAACGTGTTACAACAATAGTAACCGTTGCACAACCCCATAATTTATCTAAATAAGATCTATTTAAAGACTCTAGTAACTTATTCTTAATTTAATGTTACAAAATGATCACTCCAAATTTCTTTCTTAATTCAATGTAGGAATTTTGAATCATAATAGGAATTTTCTTTATATTTGGGTTTGCTTATTAGTTACCCAACATTTGAATAACCAATCATAAAATATGAAAAACAAACAATTAAGTGTCTATTATTACAAAGTACATCCAATTGTAATTCCTGAAGAATATGTAAATGCCCAAAATAAACTAACAGAAGCTTTTCAATTACCAAAAGAAAAAGAATACGAAAACGTTTTTCAGACTTATGGAGAAGTTGGTTTATTTGGGGAGATCAAATACAAAAATGATTACATATTTGGAACTTTTGCATTTACTCAAACAGAAAATATTCCACCAAAACAGAATAAAAAATCAAAACTAACTGAAAATCTAAATTTAGAGGAAGACGACGGTTTAGGTTATCAAACTTCATTCATTTTTGACAAACAAACAAATATTATTGCGATAGTAAGTAGAAGACCAGGGGTAAATGCTACTTCAATAGAAAATTTTTTCAAATTAAACTTTGACTTACCTCCATTTAGATTTGATAGGATTACCTATAAATCTTCTCTAGATAATTTTTTAAGAACTTCAAGTTATAGAAAATTAAAAATTAAAATAGCAAATCCTACCGAAATCACTCCATTACTTGACAATAAAGGACTTGCGGTTGGAGAATTGTCAAGATTAATAAAAGAATTTGGAGCCAACAAACTATCCTTTGAAGTAACTACAACTACTAAAGAAACCCTTCCAATTAATGCAGTTAGAAATGTTGTAAATAACCTTATTAGAGTTACAACTGGAAATGTGCAAACTATGGAGGTCATTGGTAACGACGAAGATGTAGAAGAAAAGGTTTTCAATTTTATTTCAAACAGAATTGCAGACTCAATCACAGTAGAAATTACAAGACATGGGGAATTTAGAACAAGAGAAGTTTATCAGCAACTAGAACTGAAATTTCAAGAAAATTTATCGTATTTTAGAGAAATCTATAGAAATAGAGTTGAATAAATTAGCAAAATATTACCCTTACCTAATTAGTTTAATAATTTTAATAATCATCTATAAAATTGATGACAAAATTATTAATTCTATTAACTTTTCGGAGCTTATGAATTCGACAATGGTAGTTTTTAGTGTGTTATTTGGTTTTTTGTTAACTGTATCGACACTCTTATATACAATTGACACAAAAATAATGAGAGATTTAAGAAAAACCACTGGTTATAAATCTTTGGTTCACTATTTAAAAGTTGCTATATATGCTAGTTTGTTGATAGCAGTTGTATCTTTGTGTTTCCCACTTTTCAAAAATTCTCTTAGTTTAAAAATTCAATCTGATATTATATTATACTGTAAATATATATACTTGTATCTGATTTTTTTAAGTCTGATTTTTTCGGTAAGATTTATTCACGTTTTCATAAACACTGTCGAATGAAAATTAAAAATAAAATTGAGCAACGAGGTGACTGTTACACAACCCATAATTTATTAAAACAACCCCAATTTTAAAGACGCTAGCAAACTCTAGTAAATCAATCTAAGTTTATAGTCACGATATTGTCAAGAGTCGTTATTTTCTCTTATATTTATCTGTAAGATAATATATATGGCAGTAAACCTTCGTAAAAAGTATTCAAAGAACTCTGGGACATCAAAAAAGAATCGTCCATATCGATTCCAGTTAGATTTTTATCACAACGGCAAAAGGGTTAGAGAAGTTATTTCTGATGTTGAATTCCTACCATCAGACACTAAAGAACAACGAGAACAAAAGAAAAGGGTTGTAGATAAGATAAAGGCCGATTTGGAGATAGAGTTGGCCAATAAGTCTACTGGATTAACATCTAGGGAGTTGAAAAAGGCTAGTTTTATTAACTTTTTTGAAGAACAAGCAAAAAAGAAAAGTCCTAATACCAAAATTGCTTGGGATAATACATTAAAACACATCATTGACTTTCATGGTAAAAAGTTGAGGTTTGAGGATGTAACCGAAAATTGGTTAGAAAAATTCAGTGAATACCTCTTGTCTAGTGACCTTTCTCAAAATTCTGTTAGAACTTATTTACAAAAGGTTAGTACGGCCTTAAACCAAGCTGTAAAGCAAAAAATAATACTAGTCAATCCATTCAATTACATAGATAAACTAAAGAAAGAAGAAAACGAAATGGTTTATCTAACCAAGGATGAAGTACAGGAAATTATAAACACAGACTTTTTTGATGATGAGGTTAAGAACTCATTCTTATTTGGATGTTATACAGGGTTAAGATTCTCAGATATTAAACGACTTAAATGGTCCAATATCAAAGATGGGAAAATTCAAATAACACAGACCAAAACCAAAGGTGCCGTTTATATTCCTTTAAATGAAAATGCCTTAAGCATATTAAAATCACAAAAAAATAAAAGTGATTACGTTTTTAAACTATCCGACCATAATAGTTCTGTCAACAGAACTTTACAGAAATTAATTTCCAAAACATCGATTGATAAAGATGTATCATTCCACTCTAGTAGACATACCTTTGCAACTCTTCTAATATCCTCTGGAGTAAACGTCTTTACAGTTTCAAAATTATTAGGTCACAGGGATATTAAAAGTACTTTAATCTACGCTAAGGTCATTAACGAGGAAAAAGAAAAAGCAGTTAACAGTATGCCTAAATTTGAGTTTTAATTATGGATTATCAAGAGAAATACAATACACTAAAGGAAAAAATTGTAGATAATTTTGATTATTGGTTGGATAGTTATATTGCTATTGATATTTCAGAAGCAGGTGAAGTTGATTATCTGATTTCTGATATTGACGAATATTATTTTTGTATTAGCTTAGAAGAAGAATTAAAATTTATTATTGATGCGTTAATTGACACTTCTGAAAGAGAACTTCTGATAAAATTTGTAGGTCTTAAGCGAGCATTAAATCGCTTGTTATTAGCAAACCCCCATTACAATGAAGAAGATTTTTATAATGATGATTCGGAATCAACTAAATCAATCAGTCCTTTTATTAAACTGCATCCAAATATTAAAAACAAAGAGAAAACACTAAACACTTTATACCAAGAACTTAAAAGTGGAGAGTACATTGATTGTACTAAAATGGAGTTCTTTTCAATCTTTGAGATGTCCAATAGCCAAAAGAAAGTAGTTTGGTTAAGACGTCAAATTGACTTATTGGGCTTAATCAATTGTTTAGAAATTAAAAAGATTATTTCCTATGATAATCTAACAAAAGCAAAATTGGCCTTTACATATTTTAAAGCTAAAAATAAAGATTTTCCTTTAAGATCACTAGAAGTTACTTCTACTAAAACATTAAGCAATGATGATAAGTACAAAGGCATAATTGATATAGTATCTAAATTAATTGAGTCCAATTAATCAACTTTTCTTCAACTTAATTCAACCACTTACCTAAAGCCTTCTCCATTTCTTTGCACCATAACATAAACAAAGTTATGGCTTCAATGGCTGAAATATTATCTGAACTTAAATCACTTCGTAAAGAGGTCGAGAGAAGTAACTTTTGCAATAGGTCAATCTACACAACTAAAGATGCTGCAGAATTTTTAGGGGTCAGTGTTTCCTATATGCAAAAGCTAATTGCTTCTAGAGAAATCACCTTTTACAGACCAAAAGGCAAATTAATCTACCTCGAAAGAAAAGATTTAGAGGATTTCGTATTAAAAAATCCAATTCACTCCAAGGATGATATAGATTCTATTGTAGCCAATAACTTATTAAAATTTAAATTATGAAAAAAATTAAAAATTTTATCGAAAACAGTTTTAAGACAGAAAACATGTTGTGTGTGAATGCATACGATGAAGACCTTGGCGATATGCTTTGTAATGATATCCTTGGCTACCTAATTAGTCAAGTTTTGAATAAATCTGACAAAGTAATGATTGTAACTGATGAGTCGCTCTTAGATGAGCACATTGAACAACAATATTATTCACATCCAAATTTAAATAAAGAAATTATTGAAAACCATCTGATAATTGAGGACGTTAATAAATTCGGTGCTAAAAAGGTCAAAATTGACAAACTAGCTAAATATGTTACAAAACATAACATTAAAGTCATTCATTTTCATTGTTTTCTCAATTCCCGTCTAAATTATGATAAGCTCCAATTATTTTTAAAAGCTCATGGCATTCTTGGTTTGTTACATACTGGTTATGAAATGCATAGTTTTCTTTGTCCATTTGACATTTCTATTTTAGGAACCCATAAACCAAAACACTATCTTTTCAAGTTCAGGACTAACTCAAATCCAATATCATACACTGAACATTTCCTAAAATATAAACCTATTAATTATAATTTTTCAAAATGTTTAAAAGTTGTTCAAAGTAAAAAAATCGCTGAATGATAAAATCCAAAACGTCCTCTTTCAGATTTTAATTTTATTAAGATTCTTGAATAACTAAACTAAAGCCAAAGAGACATCAGAATCTTTGGCTTTTTCTCTCCTTATAATAATAAGCTATTCCTATTACCATTAAATGGAAACATTATGATTGACACTATAAAAGGTTACATATTCCTAAACAAATATCGTAGGTCTGATTTCAAAGAACTATTGAAAGATTCGAGAAAATCAATTACAAAGTATGGATATACGAAAACAATGAACTTATCAAATTTTAAAATAACTATTTCATTTGAGAACCATGAACCTTATAAATTATCATTCAATGGCTCTTTACCTAAATTCTATCATGGTAATAATTTAATTCATTTAGATTGGAGTACCACTAAGGATGCTATTCAAGAGCTTTCAGATAACTTGAATGTAGATATTTCAAAGGCCGTATTAACAAGAGTCGATTTTGGAGTGAATATCCCATTGAACCATCATGTTTATGAATATACGGAAAGCTTATTAGCATTTCCAAGGTTAGTAACGATGAGGTTTAGAGATTCCGTAACTTTTTTTAACAAAATTGATAGTCGCAACTTCATTTTTTATGACAAGGTTAAAGAGCTAAATAAGCGACGTGGACGAACAGAAAACAATTTACCTTATAATCTAAAGGAAAACATATTAAGATATGAAATACAGCTTAAAAAGAATTTAAAAATTAGGTTTGGAATTAAAAAGGTACGTGTTAAAGATTTATTCCGCGATACTGTTCAGAATAAGTTAGTAGATTATTGGTTTAAAGGTTATGAAAAAGTAGAAAAGATGGCATTAGGAACAGACCCTGATTATATGTTAAAGGAGTATAATGGATTACAAAAATACATGTCATATCATGGCTTAGAAAGATTGGGATATGATAGGGTAATAGGTAAAATATCTGAACAAAATTTCGAGGTTAAAAATAGTAGGGTCAAACGCAGTAAAATGAGAGGTTCAATAAAGAAGTTACTAAAGGAGGTCGAAGAAAACGGACTAGACAAAGGGATATTGGACGAATTAAACAATAAAATCATTTATATTAAAGATTATATTTTACTAAATAAATCTGTCCCTTATTTTAATTCAGAAAAAGACTTAGAAAAGTACTACTGACTGCCTTTTTCACTACCATAAGTTTTGTAAAACCCATAAGGGACATACCTACGCCAAATTGTTACCTTCAAAACATTCGTGAGTCAGATTTTTCCTTTATATTTGGATAAACATTAAAAACTTAAGTATAAAAATATAGACGTTCTTTAAATAAAACACTACGATAGGCATTAGTCATCTAATAACTTGGACGAAAACTGGTAATTTTTAAATCAAGTGGAACAAGGTGAACTAATGCCCGTGTCCAATATGGGCATGGGCTTGGTTCGCTTTACTTGATAGGTATACCAGTACCTCGTCCAAGGAGTGGGCTTTAGTACCATGCCTTATTTGTTTAAACTAACTTCAATCATGGTACTTGATTGGTCCCAAAAAAACAAAAGGAATGACACGCACTATTGTAAAAAGTACCATACTTCTTATCACTACTGGTATTACGTTGTTAACTGGATGCATCCAAACTAAAAACAACACATCACTAGATTCTAACGAGACAATCACAAATGAAAAAGCAATATTTAGGTTTTCCAGTAATAGTAATGACGTTGAAGATGAGGTTAGAATCTTAAAAACCAATAATGAGATTAGTTACCACATATTTGATTTTAATAAGGGTATCATCACAATGAAATCCCAATCAGAAAATGGAGAGTGGAAGACCTTTGAGTTCAAAATCAAAAATTTTAAGGTAAATGAATATTTATCAGGATTAAATGGGATGGAATTTGACATTGACAGCCCTATGTGTTTTCAGGTGTGGGTAGATACCTTAGGAAGTATTGGATACGAATTCAATAATGGTCAAAAATTAGTCTTTTACGGGGTACAAGAATTAGAATAATGAAAGGACTAAAAATAACACAGATAACAGTTATCCTAGTAATAAATCTGATAGGATATAGTAGTACATCACAAGAACAAGAAAAAGGCTCACTAGAAGACAATCAAATGCCTACAACCCTTGTTTTTGAAAGTGAAGGTTTATATCGATTAAAACCTAATTTTCAAAATAAGGTTAATATGGACACTCTACAAACTTATAATGGTATCACTTATCATATATTTAGTCCAGCACAAAGCACTATATGTCTAATAATAAAAAGCAAAAAAGAAAATAAATGGAAATCACGAAATTTTGAAATTATTTCTATGGACACAAAAACTAAGGAGCATATCACTACTTTTGGTATTAATCACTTTGGAATAAAAAGTATTTCACTAGGCAAAAAGATTATTTATAATTTAAACAATGGTAATGTTATAGAATATTTTGGAGTAAGTATGGCATCTGAATCTGGTCAACAAAAAGTATTATCTATACTAAAAGATAATAGGAATGCTTCCGATAATCAAAAACAAAGTGAACCAAAAAACAAAACCTACAATAGACCAAACCTAGAGGAATTTGAATATTCAGAACATTGGAGAGAAGAGGCATATAAGGCAACTAAAAAATATCTTCAATGGGCAATCAGTGAAAAGGAACTATGTAATGTATTAGGGTTTGGTAAATATCAACCTTACCTACTCCGATACTTAGGAAATTATAAATATCGAGTGAAAATATATTGTGAATTTGATTGTGGAGATGACTACAATAACCCATCTCACTTTTGGGTTGAGGTATACTATAAAGGTAATAACACTTGGGACGGTGAAATTATAAAACAAAAATTCGTTGATTAGAGTATCTAATAAAAGAATTATATACGAGGGCACCTATTTACAAATTGCCTTCGATGAGATTGAATACGAAGGTCTAACAATTGCAGATAATAGCATATAATCGAAGGTTTTGGTCACGAATTAGTCACGCAAACTAAGTCAATACCCCAAAACACTAGTATTTACAACCGTTCACAAGATTTCGTTTCATTCTTCCCGCAAATGAGACCCGAGAAAAAGCAGGTGGAAATGAGCGAGGACGAAAAAGCCATTTTTAATATCCTTAAAGCCAACTCTCCTATAGACCTAAACACGCTTAAAGGGCAGTCTGGATTGAGTAATAAGAAATGGGATAAGTCCATTAAAGGATTGACCAGCAAGAAAGTAGCACAGGTTTTAAAAAATGACGACGGCCTGTTTGTAGAAGTTTTATAATACCAAATAAAGAACTGTCACACTGAGCGCAGTCGAAGTGTCTCATATAAATTTAAAAGGATTTACTTTAGGGTGAATCCTTTTTTGTTTGCAGATGGTAGCAGATGATAGCCCATTTTTGGTCACGAAATGGTCACTCCATACTTTTCTCTCCTAATTCAATGTAGGAATTTTGAAGGTCATTGAGAATTTTCTTTATATTTGAGTAAATAAACCAATTGTGTTTATTCGCTAGTTGTACAAAATAATGACCAAATTATGTTAAAATGCGTTTTTATAATATCTTTTTGGCTATTTCGGAGTGACCATGCCACGTATTTCGGTCAAACAGTGCCACTTTGAGAGATCCTGCAATGAT
>NZ_BAABCY010000081.1:0-14110 GCF_039539345.1 Snuella lapsa
TATTCATAGAGACACTGTTTTTTCAAAAATAACCCTATTTTTTGAATTATGATGTATTACGGATATTCAATTTAATTAATTATAAAAAGCAATATTCAAAACCATAATTTGAAACATTGAAATGCTAAAATAGCAAATATTTCTTTTAAGGAAATATTTTTCCTAAAAAGAAATTTAAAAACAGACTACAACCCATCTTCAAAACCAAATAAAATATATGTAAATTTACCTCTTTAACCATGACACCTTATGGACAACTCTGAATTTATTAGCTCTTGGATAGGCTCAAAAATAAAAGACATAAGAAAAGAACAAGGCTTGAATTTAAATGATCTCTCAGAAAAATCAGGAATAAGCATAGCTATGATATCAAAAATAGAGAATGGTCGTGTTTATCCAACTCTTCCTTCATTACTTCAACTTTTTGATGCTCTTGAAATTAGTTTAAATACTTTTTTTAATGATTTTTACATCAAAGATAATTTTCCGGGTTATATTTTTAGAAAACGAAAGGAGTACAAACATGTTGACAAGGAAGAAGATTCTGAAGGTTTTAACTACGAAACCATATTGTCGCAAACAATAAAAAAATCCAGTATGGAAATTTCGCTCTTAACTTTAAGCGAACATTCCAAACGTAAAAAGCTAACTACTGACGGATTTGAATATATCTATTTAATTAAAGGCACTGTAGATTATGAACTGGAGTCACAAACTTTTCATATGGAGGCGGGAGATTCACTCTTCTTTGACGGACGAATGGAACATGTCCCCCACAATACAACTAATGAAGACGCCATACTCCTTGTTATATATTTTATATCTGCTTCTTAAAATTTATTCTGACAACAGTGCACGATCCAAGTGCACATAACCACCATCAACAGTTATAAATTGCCCAGTGGTATGTGATGATTTGTCAGAAATAACAAACAGGCAAGTATTGGCTATTTCATCAGGTGTGGTCATCCTATTTTCTAAAGGTATTTTCTCGACAATTTTTTTAAGCTTTTCTTCACCATTTTCGAGGGTTTTTATCCAATTATCGTACGCTGGCGTCCAGCTTTCAGCAATAATAATAGCATTAACCCGAATCTTGTCCTTAATCAAATCAACCGCCCATTCGCGTGTTAGCCCCAAAACACCACCTTTTGAAGCGGCATAACCAGAAGTCCCCCCTTGACCTGTTAACGCTACTTTCGAACCTATATTAAGAACAGTTCCTTTCGACTCTTTTAAATATGGCAACGCATGTTTTACCACCAGAAAGTAACTCACCATATTCAACTTTAGCGAATCCATAAATTCCTCATAAGACGCATCAAAACCGACACCATCATTAACTCCTACATTATTAATAACTGCATCTATTTTCCCATACTTATTTGCAATAGTCTTTACAGCCGCCTCAATTTGTTCAGCCTTGGCAACATCGGTTTGACAAAAAATGGCATCAACTCCTTTAGACTGGATTTCTTTAACGTATTCAAAACCCCGGTTATTTCTGTCTATTATTGCAGGAATGGCACCTTCTTCCACCAAATGCCTTAAAATAGTTTCTCCTATACTTCCCCTGTTTCCTGCCGCTCCTGAAATAACGACCACTTTACCATTTAATCCTAAATCCATATACGAAAATATTCTGTTTTTATTTCAAATCATAAAACTTAACGGCATTATCCCCCATTATTGCATCTTGCTCGTGATGGGACAATCCTTCAACAAAATTGGTGACCAAAGTTTTAACTTTAGCATAGTTACCTGCTACTAAACACACAGGCCAATCTGAACCATACATTACCCTATCTGCACCAAAACTTTCCAATACCAATTCCATATACGGCGTTATTTGCGCTGGTGTCCATGTATTAAAATCAGCTTCGGTTATCATTCCCGAAAGTTTACAAAACACATTTTCTTGTTCGGCTACTGCCTTCATTAACATTGCCCAACCATCATAAAAACCATCCTTTATATAAGGTTTCGCTATGTGGTCGATTACAAACTTTTGATTAGGAAAACGCTTCACAAACTCTAAAACGGCTCCTAACTGATGTGGGAACACCAATATGTCATAACAAAAACCGTGAGCTTCTAGCTTAGAAATACCTCTTAAAAATTCAGGCCGTAACAAAAAATTAGGATCAGGTTCCCCTTGTACAATATGCCTAAATCCCTTTAATTGTTTATAACTCTCGTATTGCTGCAGCAAATCATCAACATTCTCTGCTCTTAAGTCTATCCAACCAACAACCCCTTTTATAAATTCATTTTTTGAAGCCAACTCTAATAAGAAATCCGTTTCCTCAAGAGTCTGATCAGCTTGAACAGCAACGCACCCATCAATACCATTTGCCTCATAAACCAACTTCAAATCATTGGGCATAAAATCTTTTCTTATCACGGACATAGTCTCATCTATCCATGCGTGCTTAACTGGTTCGTACTTCCAAAAGTGCTGATGTGAATCTATTATCATACTATTTATCTTTTCGGTTAATATTGCTAA
This sequence comes from Snuella lapsa, assembly GCF_039539345.1. Classification (NCBI taxonomy): domain Bacteria; kingdom Pseudomonadati; phylum Bacteroidota; class Flavobacteriia; order Flavobacteriales; family Flavobacteriaceae; genus Snuella; species Snuella lapsa. The sequence continues at coordinate 2,510 of NZ_BAABCY010000081.1, forward strand.
ATATAGAAGTATTTAGCTTAGAACACCATTTTCTTCTACAAAAGCCTTTAAAGCATCTTGCATTCCTTTAGTTGTAATAGCTTTCAAATAACCAGCAACCATTTCCTGAAGCCCTGAGATTTGCGTTAAATCCTCTCCCCAAAAACCAGTATTCGCTAATGTTGCTTTAACAACACCAAAAACATCTCCATCACGCCATTGCGCTTTAAAGAATTCCAACGCCACTTGGTCATCCTTTAGCTCAATAGGCTCTCCATTTCTATCACCTCTGTAAAACGCTATCAAAGCAGCCAAAGAAAACAAAAGCCCTTTTGGCAAGGTTTCTTTTCTTTTAATGTATTGCAATACCGATGGCAACACACGTGTCTTAAATTTAGAAGTAGAATTTAACGAAATGCTCATTAAGGCATGCTCTAAATACGGATTCCTAAAACGGTCCAGTACATCGTTCGCAAATTGCTCTAAGGCATCTTGTGGCAAATCGAGTGTTGGACAGATTTCATTAAAGATAACATCTTTAAGATAAGCTCCCACCACGGGGTCTTCTACAGACTCTCTCACCTTATCAATTCCATATAAATACCCTACGGGCACTAATGAGGTATGGGCGCCATTTAAAATACGCACTTTACGGGTTCGGTAAGGCTCCATATTATCTGTAAAGACAATATTTAATCCGCAGACCTCTGCAGGCATCTCCTCTTTAACAGTTTCCGGTCCCTCAATAACCCACAAGTGAAATCGCTCTCCTTCGACTACCAAATTGTCCTTGTACCCTAATTGAGTCGTAATTTCATTTATTTTTTCACGGGGGTACCCAGGAACGATCCTATCCACCAAGGTATTGCAAAAGATATTGTCATAATTAATCCACTCGACAAAATCCTCACCTAAATTCCAATCATTAGCATATTGCAATACGATACGTTTTAAGTTGTCACCGTTTCTATCGATTAACTCACAAGGGATGATAATCATCCCCTTATCGGAAGCCCCTCCAAATGTTTGATATCTTTTATACAGCAAAGCGGTTAACTTAGCTGGAAAACCAGATGGAGGCGAATCTGCCAAAGCATCACCTGCATTGTAAGCAATGCCCGCTTCGGTTGTATTAGAAATAACGAAACGCAAATCTGGATTATTAGCAATATCCAAATACCCCGCATAATCGTCATACGGATTAACGCATCGTTGGATACAATCAATTATTTGATGTTCACTAACGGGCTGCCCATTCTTTATTCCGTTTAAATACAGCGTATACAGTCCATCCTGATCGTTTAGCATTTTTACCAAACCTTGCTGTATTGGTTGCACAACAACTACCCCGGCATCAAAATTGGCTGCCTTGTTCATTTCATGAACCATCCAATCTGCAAAAGCTCTTAAAAAATTTCCTTCACCAAATTGAACAATTCGTTCTGTATAAGTATTTGCCTTTGCCTTATTTCTATTTAATAAATCCATTTACTATGCTCTTTAACATTTTTTATTAGACACAGACCGCTTATAGTGAAACGCCTCTTTTCCAGGGAATAAAATCGTTATTACCATGAAGAACAGCTTTTGAGGCGGTTTCTCCGCTAGCCACTTTTATGATATGATCCAGTATTTTTTCACCCATGGATTCGATAGTATCATCACCGCTAATAACAGTTCCTGCGTTTATATCTATGATATCATTCATGCGCTCAAAAAGTTCGGTATTACTGGATAATTTTAAAACTGGGGCAATAGGATTTCCCGTAGGTGTTCCCAATCCCGTTGTAAACACTATAATGTTACACCCTGAGCCTGCCAAACCTGTTGTGCTTTCTACATCATTCCCCGGCGTGCACAATAGGTGCAACCCTGGTTTCGAAACCTGTTCGGTGTAATCCAAAACACCTACAACTGGTGATGTCCCTCCTTTTTTAGCCGCTCCTGCCGATTTCATTGCATCGGTTATCAATCCATCTTTAATATTTCCGGGTGAAGGGTTGTTTTCAAACCCAGAACCAACGGCAATAGCAGCTTTTGAATAGGCACGCATTAAACTGTAAAATTTCTTAGAGTCTGCCTCTTCAACACAACGGTTGATAAGATCCTGCTCCACACCATTCAATTCTGGAAACTCAGCAAGTACAGGAGCCCCTCCAAGCGCTACCAACAAATCGGATGCATATCCTAAAGCGGGGTTTGCCGAAATTCCTGAAAACCCATCAGAACCGCCACATTCCAAGCCCAAAACCAACTTACTAAGAGGAGCGGGCAGTCTTGTTAACTTATTTGCTTCCACCAGTCCAATGAACGTATGTTTAACGGCTTGTTCTATAAGCTTGCGTTCGCTTTCACTTTTTTGCTGTTCGAGGTAGTGCACTGGTTTTTCACAACTTGGATCGATGGCTTTAATTGCGTCTTTTAACATAGCTATCTGTGCATTTTGACACCCCAGACTAAACACAGTCGCTCCTGCTACATTTGGATTCGTTATGTAACCAGCCAATAAACGGCATAGGGTTTCTGAATCTTGACGCGTACCTCCACAACCGCCGTCGTGCTTTAAAAACTTGATCCCGTCAACATTAGGGAACAATCTATTTTTGGAAAGTTCTTCTTTGGTGGTAATAATGGGCGTATTAAAAATAGCTTCGTTTGATGCGCCTGCTTTATATTGCTTAATCAAGGCATCGGTATCTACTGCAAAGTCTTTCTTTGTTTCATAACCAAGCTTTTCTGCCAAAGCACCTTCCAAAACATCAACATTTCTATTTTCACAAAAGGTTAATGGAATAACCAACCAATAATTACTGGTACCTACTTTACCATCTTTTCTATGATAACCGTTAAAAGTTCTTCCTTTAAACTTTGAAACATCTGGTGCTGTCCATGAAACTATTTCCCTAGAATCATTATACTCTGCAGAAGCATGCTTTACATTTTCTATGGTTATAGCACAGCCTGCTTCTATAGGTTTAACCGCTTTACCAATTAATACACCATACATAAAAATATCATCCCCTACAGCTAAATAGCGCAAAGCAAATTTGTGCTTTTGTTTTATGTTTTCTTTTAAAGTAACCTTTACTCCTTGTACAGTTACAGTCATTCCCTTTTCAAGGGCTGTGATTGCAACTATTATATTATCCCTGGGATCAATTTGAACATAAGATTTTGACATCATCCTGTTTTTTGAACGTATTATACTAAAAACTAACCGTAGCCTTAATCACTCCTGTTTCAGGCTTTAACCAACTATCAAAATTTGCAATCATATCGGTAAACGGAACTGTGTGCGTAACAAAAGACTCCGTCGGGAATTGATCCAATACACTTATTACGTGATTAAAATCTTCGGTAGTAGCATTCCTGCTACACATTAGAGTCATTTCTTTAGCGTGTATTGCCGGATGGCTGTATACCAACTCTCCTTTTGAGAGCCCCACTAATACAAAACGACCTCCGTGAGACATATAGGAAGGCCCTACCTCCAACGCTCCTTTATGACCTGAAGCATCGAATACGGCCGTTGCCATATCACCATGAGTAATTTCCCTTATTTTATCTACTGGATCATGGGCTACATTAATAACAAAATCGACACCTATTTTAGTTTTAGCATAATCCAATCGCTCATCATTCACATCCAGAGCAATAACTTTTGCTCCAGCAATTTGCGCCAACTTCATAATACCTATCCCAATAGGACCGCATCCAATAACAACAATTGTTTCTCCTTTAACCAAATTTACCCTTCTAATAGCATGAGCTCCTATAGCCAAAGGCTCTACTATAGCCATCTGCTCATCGGACAGGTGATTAGCGGGCAATAATATATCTGTTGGCACGGTAATTTGCTCCTGCATACCACCATCGGTATGCACACCCAAAACTTTAATATTTGTACAGCAATTTGTTTTACCACTTCTACAAGCCACACATTCACCACAGCTTATATAAGGCATTACCACAACTTTATCGCCAGGTTTAATACCTTGGGGGTTATCGCCAATTTCCAACACTTCGGAAGCCAATTCATGCCCTAAAATTCGTGGATAAGTAAAAAAGGCCTGATTTCCTGCATAAGCATGTAAGTCGGTACCACAAATTCCTACTTTCTTTATTTTTAATAATGCCTCATTAGCTTTTCTTTCGGGCGCTCTTTTTTCCTTCAACAGAAACTTACCTGGTTCCTGGCAAACAATATATTTCATATGCTTATGTTTATTGTTTTTTTTAATGGTCACTGTAACATCCAAACAATCATTTTATAGTAGCACAAAACTTTTAGTCTTGGATGTTTCACTCATTTAAATTTTAGCAATCACCTAAGATTAAATTAATTATAGAATTGAGACCATACAACCTCAATTATACAAAACTTAAACAGGTTCTTTTGCAATGTTTTTAATTTTGTTAAAGTTCACTCTCTTATTTGTTAATAATCTTTTTTCACGCTTGTATTTCAGCTTAAGCTTATCCCAAATGAATCCCTCCTACTTTATTTTGATTAATGATTAAACAAGAATTATTACTCTTTAAACTTTCACTATTCAAACGTTTGAACAGTATCTATAAAATAAAACAACAAACTATAACTGATTAATTTTGTTTATTTTTGTTAATTTTAGAGAAACAATCGATTCAATCGATTGAACAAACATATAAAATATTTTGGAGAATAAAAAAAAGACAACCATAAAGGATATCGCCAAAGCCTTAAATATTACACCTTCTGCTGTATCAAAAGCTCTTAGCGACCACCCGCGTATTAGTGACAAAACTAAGAAGGCCGTAAAAAAGGCGGTTAAAGACCTAAACTACCAGCCCAACCACCTAGCGAGTGCCTTACGTAAAGGCAAAAGCAATCTTGTTGGTGTTATTGTACCAAGAGCCAATAGTAATTTCTTTTCTTCTGTAGTTCAAAAAATTGAAGAGCGCCTTAGTAAAGAGGGCTATAATGTCATTATAACACAATCTAACGAATCCTTTTCTAAGGAGTGTAAAAATATAGAATCCTTACTTTATACTCAGGTAGATGGGATTATCGCCTCAATGGCCAACGAAACAACGGTATTGGACCATTACGAAACTATTAAATCCAAGGGCATACCTTTAATTATGTTTGACAGAGGTGAAGACACATTAGAAGTTGACTACGTAGGAATTGATGATTACAATAGCAGTTTTGCCGTTGTTGAGCATCTAAAAAACCAAGGATGTAAACGCATTGCCCATATTGGAGGCTACAGTCATACCCGCATTTATAAAAATAGAATTATAGGCTATAAAGACGCGTTGGTAGCGTTTAACCTTCCTGTTGATGACGAATTGATTTACGAGAGCAAACTGAAAATTGAAGACGGGAGGCGAATCATGCAACAGTTACTGGAATTACCCAAACCTCCTGATGCTGTTTTTGCTGCTGGCGATTTTGCTGCTTTAGGAGCTTTACAGGTGTTGGAAGAAAACAACATAGCCGTTCCTAATGACATAGCCTTGGTAGGCTTTAGTAATGAAACCTTTACTTCACTTATAAAACCAGGTATTTCAACAATAAACCAACGAAGTGAATTAATAGGGACTTTAGCTGCCGAAACCTTTTTGAAACGTGTTAATGATACTAACTGGAAACCCAAATTGAATAAAATAATTGTTGACTCTGAATTAATTGTTAGGGATTCTTCTAATAAAACCAAATTTTTGGATCGATCTTAATTGGTGACCAAGTACACCCACAACAAGATGGTTTTTTACTCAAAATATCCAATATAATATAGGCATTACATTGCAATGCTATCAAACAGAGACACTATCCTGCGGTATTTTATTTGCAAATAAGCAATAAAACCCTTATTTTTCATACTCCCACAGACCTAAAAATCTACGATTAGATCCTATTGCTACTTTGAAAATCATCAATAATGAAAAAAATAAACTTAACGGTTTTGCTACTCTTTATTGCTTTTTCTAGTAATGCTCAAAAAGGTTTTAGAGTAGAAGCAAGTATAGGACCAACTTTAGGGGATTCAAGTGATTTTTACTCACTTACACTTCAAGGGAATGTATACTATTACTGGAATTCCTCTGAAAATATTAATATAGGACTTACCTCAGGGGCGTTAGTCTTTCTAGGAGACAAAGAAGACGGTTTCGAGTGTGTTGGATGTAGTGTTGATGACTACGAACCAGAACTGTGGATTCCCCTGGCTGTATCAGGACGAGCAAGCCTTTCAAAAAAAATCTCTTTAGGATTAGATACAGGTTATGCCTTTTTAATACATACCTTTGATGAGGGAAGCGGTTTTTATTTACGTCCTGTAATCAATTATAGCCTAAAAGAAAAATTGGGACTTGTGTGTTCTTTTATAAATATTAGTGATAATGGATATAATGCTGCAACAGTTAATCTCGGAATCAATATTGGATTTTAAACTCTTAGAGTAACATTATAACTAAACTAAAGAATTAGAGAACAGTAAAACTATACCTTGAAATCAATTTACATCTTATTTCTGGCGATTTTTATCCTCTCTTGTATAGACGAGATTTTTAATAATCTGAATTGCAACCTTATATACAACCTTTTTCACAAAAACCTGGTAAGTTGACCCTTATAAAAATATTTAATATCTTTATAATTAAGGATCTAGGTAAGCTGGAAATACTCTAAATTGAAATTGACATGATTTAATATCATGCAATTGGAGTTCTGCTATGACTTAATGGTATTTGTTTTATAGGGAGATACATTTTAGACTAAAAAGACTTATCTTAAATTGTTGAATCATGAAATATTTACATTATTACTTCATATTTTTTCTTGCAACTGCTATCACCTCTGCATGCTCTTCAAATGATTCCGACAACCAAATTACCGTATTTAATATCCTAGTATTGGACTCTGGCTCTCTTGTGCCTATACAAGGTGCTAAAGTTGAAATTTGCAACAACCCTTATTTTTGCACCAATGTTCTAACTTCTGGAACTACAAACACAAATGGTAAAATCAAACTGTCTTTAACCGCATCAGATATGTTAATTGCTGAAAGTTTTACAGTTTTTAAAGATGATTACAAAAACCTGACTATTTTTTTTGAACACCTAGAAGACTTGTCAAAAGAAATCATTGTTCATATGAAAAAGTATGAAACAGCCGATTAAGCGCACTATCCCTTTCCACTAAACAAAAAAAAAGCCCAACTAAATATTTGCTCGACTCAATTTATGCCTAAAACCTCTGGCGGAACTTCCCGTGTAATACCTTTAGTTTCTTTAATTAAGCCCTCTTCAATTTCCAAGGAAAAAGTTGACAAGTTGACTGTCAAGTTTGACAGGTTCTTTTAGGCAAATATGATTGGTATACTTATCTAGATGTTTTCCTGATTTAATGCTCCTTACTTCAACTACTCCTTTATAATAATTTACATATATGCTCTGAAGTATTATTTATTATATTTAATGAATGCTTTTAAACAAAGCATCCATAATTATACCTGAAAGACTATTATAATGACCAACATTTTTAAAGTAGCTGCCGCCCAACTCTCACCAATATTTCTAAACAAAGAAAAAACCGTTGAAAAAGCATGTAAAGCAATTCTAGAGGCAGGAGAAAATGGAGCTAAACTAATTGTTTTCCCTGAAGCTTTTATCTCTGGCTACCCTGATTGGGTCTGGCTTATTCCAAATAGTAAAGGAGTCCATTTAAATGAGCTTTACTTAAAACTGGTTGAAAATGCTGTCTCTGTACCTGATAATACCACAAAAAAACTTTGTAGAGCAGCTAAAACAGCTGGTATTAATGTTGTTATTGGCATGCATGAACGTAATACTGAAACCAGTAATGCAAGTTTATTTAACAGCTTGCTATTTATAGATGATAAAGGATTGATTATAGGCAAACACAGGAAGCTAATCCCAACTGGGGGAGAACGTCTCATATGGTCTCAAGGAGATGGTAGCACATTAGGCTCTTATGAAACTTCGGCTGGAAAAATAGCTGGATTGATTTGTTGGGAAAACTTTATGCCATTAGCAAGAAATGCTATCTACGAATTTGGAACTCAAATATTAGCATCCCCTACTTGGGACAAAAGCCCAAACTGGATTCAATCTATGCAACATACTGCAAGAGAAGGTGGACTATTTGTAATAAGCACTTGTATGGCTTTAAAAATGGAAGATATTCCTGATGAGTATGAGTTTAAAAAGCTTTATCCAGAAGGAAGAGAGTGGATAAATACTGGTAACAGTTGCATAATTGCGCCAAATGGACAATTTTTAGCAGGACCTATAGAAGCAAAAGAAAGCATCCTATATGCAGATATTAATCTTCAGGACATTATCAAAGCAAAGCGAATGTTTGATGTTGTTGGACACTATTCAAGACCTGATGTTTTTAATTTTAATGTAAAAAAACAAGTCTAGTCTCATTGTTAAACTCAAAAGGAAGCTAAGTACTTCTCTTAAACCTCTACATCTCTAAATTAATTCAATCTAGAGTTTACCATAAAAATTATTCAATAAAAAAAGGTGAACTAAAAAATTCACCTTTTCTTGCCCCAAATCTACCATGAACTTAACCTACTTATGTTATGGTATTTTAAAAGTACATACAATTAATATTTGCTTCAACATTTAAACGATTAAAAACCAAAAAATTAGGTCATTTTACTTTTGACAGTTGTATATACAACAGTAAGTAGCATGATATAACAAAAAGAGCCACAAATAAATGTGACTCTTAAAACATAATCAAGCGTTTTGGGGCACCTGTCCATGGAGATAATAATTTTTCAAGTATTTGGGGGCTTTATTACATAACAGCTACGAAAGAGAAAACACTACCAAATATGCATAAAATTAGTTCACATGTTTAAAAAATAAGCTGAAATACGTATTATTTAACCTTTAGCATATTAAGCTCCGAACTAATCCACTTTTATTACACTTTACCTTATTTATAGTTAGGGCAAGTAGGTAAGGTAGGTAGGTTAATATCTAAAAACTATTTAACTTCTATAACTTTTTACTAAAACCACCTACCCACCCTACCTACTATTTATCTTACCTTCTTAGAAATTCTATTAGTCTCAATACTAACCCATCTTTGCATTATCTTACGGAACTATCTTAAGTAATCTTTCAACTAACTTGCATTGCTAGCATTACCTTCATTGTTACCTCTTTGCTTTAACAGTGTAGTGAATTATTAGTTGCTCTTTAAACTAGAGCACCTGTTTAGTTGGAAACCTCTTCAATTTTGGGAAAAAAATTGAGAAGTTGGCGATTAAGTTTGTTGGATTACTTTTTAATTATTTTCTTAGGAACACTACCTTTATCAGATACTATATTTAAGAAATACATGCCTTTTGGGAAATTCTTTAAATCTACCATATTGGTTATCTTGTTATTTTCAAACAGTAATTTTCCCGAAATAGAATACACTTCTATTTTTTTAATACTTACTCCTTTTTTTGATAATAAATAGATTATGTCATTTGTTGGGTTTGGACAAATAGAAAATGAATGGTTCAAAAAAACCGAAACACTTAATGCCACGCTACTTTCTAAATAATCAGGCACAGAGTTGTTGTTAGTATCGTCATCTAAAGGCGTACCATTGTTATTGTAATCTTCATCTTTAGTTAATACACCATCCCCATCATCGTCATCGTCTATGTAATTTGGAATAATATCATTGTCTGTATCAATCACAGAATTTGATTTTTTTAAACTACTGTATTTTCCCGAGATTGAAGATTGATCTACTAACTCATCCGCAGTGTCAATATTGTCGCCATCATCATCATCGTCCAAATAATCTGGAATACCATCGCCATCGGTATCGTCGTCGTCCAAATTACCATTGCCATTGATATCCTCTTCACCATTAATTACGCCATCACTATCCTCGTCTCTGCAATCTTGAGCTATTAGATCTAATTGAACAATGACATAACAACCTGATCCAATTTTTTGAACTCTAACATATACGGTTTGAGTATCGCTATTGTAAGTGGTAGACAACTGATTTACTTGTGTTTCGGCATCACTATTTGTAAGGTAGTAACTGACCTCAACATCTATTTCTGATCCAATAATCTCATTAGTTTTAGAAGACAAGTCAAATGTTTCGATCCCATCATTGTTATCGTCACAAACTTCATATGCAGATGGTTCATTTATTGTTGGCAAAGGATAAACAACTAATTCAAATGAAGTTGTATCATAATTATCTGTAGCCTTTTCAGTGACTCTTGCATAAATGGTTCTGGAAGAATGAACAATATAAAAGGAAGGATACAATTCATTAATATTGTTATCAGCGTCAGCCATAGTTTCATGATATGACAAGGTGTAATCAGAGGGGCTTTGACTCCCTAAAATAACCGAATTTTGCACCGTTAAATCAAAGGCTAGCAATCCATCATAATTATCATCACAAAAAGCCAAAGTCGGTGGTGTATTAGCTACTTGCGCATAAGATAAAGCTGAAAGAAACAACGCTAAGATTAATTTGATTTTCATAACTAATATAAATGTCTTGAATAAATGAAAATAATAAACTGCATTACTGCTTTCAAAAGTAGTAAAATCCCACATTTAACACATGCTTTACAACTAATATATTGGCTTTTAAACTTATCCTTTCCTATAACAATTAAGAAAAAGGGAAACTAACCACTCCCCTTTAACCTGTTAATCTCCATACTAATATGCAAACTAAAATCTTCCATTCTGTGATTTGTTTTTATCTTTAATTTTTTCAATTTCCAAAGGAGAAATAGCACGCATATCAATAATAGGAATCTCATTCACTTTATTTGCAAAGGCAAATTCAGCTCTGAAACTAATAGGTATCTCACTTGTTGAAATTTGTGCAAAGCCACCTATTACACAACATACCGATAACATAATGCTTAATTTAGTTGACCAATTAATCCATTTTTTCATATTCTTAATTTTTAACAAAAACATATGTCATGTCAGGCCCAAATAAAACCAATTGATTACCTGAAACAGAAAAATTAGTTACCCTCTCCATATTTTCCAGAAGATGTTTATTAATTTTAGTTTGTTTTGGATCGGTAGTACCTACCTCAGTAGACTCATGATATTCTGTAAATTTGATAGTGTCATTTTTTAAAACATATTTTCCCAATGCCATATTTATACTTGTATTTAAATAAAAAGAGGTGTCATCTATGAAGTCTAAAACGAATGCAGAATTTAAATAGTAGTCTTTCTCTTCAAGAACAATTGTTTCATTATCTGTAGTTATAGTAATTAACAACCAATCATTATCAATTAGATAATCTTGATTTTCCTGAACATTTTTATCATTGCAACTTAACATTAGAACTAAAAAAGTAAAATACGAAACGAATATTCTCATAAAATAAAATTTTAAAGTTAAACCTTTATCATTTAGATATTTCAATCTTGTAAAATTAACATAGATTTGCTTCTACCTGTGTAGCTATACAAGGAAGCGCATTTAAATAAAGATGGTTCTTATCATAAATATTGATTTTAAATTATACTAATAACCTGAGTTCGACGTAATGATTTAATAAAAAAGAGCTAGTTGCGGTGTGTTTTCTGTTTCAAATTTAA
>NZ_BAABCY010000082.1:0-4373 GCF_039539345.1 Snuella lapsa
CTTTAATATACTAAATATTCTGCTTTTTCTATACCAAAAAATCGCTTTTCTTACGTCGAACTCAGGTTAATAGCCAACTCTAACTTTTGGGAGAGCTTATGATAAATACCTCTATCTAGGTTATGTAAATTTTAAATCTTAAATTGGCATCAGCCAAAATATATAGAACTATGAAGGGTTTATTTATCGTTTTTCTCTTTCCGCTTTTCTTTAATTGTTCAAGCTCTCATGATTCTGAAAAAGAAATTTTGCCCAACTATAACAAAATAACACAAGTGAAATCAAAACGGGCTGATTCTAATGTGCGTTATTTTTTTGACGAAAGTGGTAAGTATAGCCATTTTAGTACTGGAAAATATTATTTTGAAGAATATAGTAGTATCGATAGTTTAGTAGTAGATTACCTTAATTTTAATGTAACCCGTATATCTTTTAAGTTCAATCCAAATAACATTATTATCTATTTTCATGATAATGATATGGAGTATATTGAGCAAAAAAAGGTTTTAAATTTCAATTCTGAAAAAATAATCAAGACCGTTGAAACTTATGGGAGAATAAGCAAAAATGATAACTTCGTAGGTGGTATAACACGTGTTTTGAATCATGACAATAATGGCAATTTAATAGATATTAAACATTTTGAAGATACAGGAGAGTTTTACCCAGACTTTATTTTGGAGCATATTGCTGATACATCAAACTTTACCTTCTTTGAACATAATTTTCCAAATTTAGCTATTTCACGTATGGCTATAAATACAATAAGTAGTGAGTTATTTATTATACTGTATAATAAAGGATACAGATTTTCTAAAAAAGGTGTGAAAAGTTATGACGAATATTATCCTAAAATTAACTCCAAGTATAGTGGTAGATTTGAATTACAATACATGTATCCAACTGAGGTCAACTACATTGAATATAATTTCAACCACGAAAACCAAACGGAATGGCACGATGATATGTTTGATACTTTTATTGAGTTTGAAGCTCTTTAATCCTTCTTTAATCTTTAGTAACTCTAAAATTTTAAAGGAACACCTTTTTTATTCTATATGGACACCTATTTGGACACCTTTTTCACCAAAAAACTTGACAAGTTGGCATTTAGAAGTAAAATGCACATAATGCATACAATGCAACTATAACAAAGAAGAAATAAAAAAGCCTCACATTTCTGCAAGGCTTAACGATTTTTAGAAGTGGTCCCACTTGGGCTCGAACCAAGGACCACCTGATTATGAGTCAGGTGCTCTAACCAACTGAGCTATGGGACCAAAATCGGCTGCAAATCTACTATTTATTTTAAAACTCTACAAGAAAATTATGCTTTTAAATAATTTCCTGACAAAGCTCTATTAGAACCCCATTTGTTGTCTTTGGATGAAGAAACACAACTAGTTTATTGTCAGCTCCTTTTTTTGGTATTTCATTAAGCACTTTAAAGCCTTCGGACACCAACCTCTTAACCTCTGCATTAATATCATCCACAGCAAAAGCAATATGGTGCACGCCTTCTCCTTTTTTTTCAAGAAACTTAGCAATAGGGCTATCTTCATGGGTGGCTTCCAATAATTCTACCTTATTGTCACCTACTTTAAAAAAAGAGGTTCGCACGCCTTCACTAACAACAGTTTCTGTTTTGTAATTTGGTTTTCCAAATAAACTGGCAAACAACTTATTGGACTCATTAAGGTTTTTAACAGCAATCCCTATATGTTCAATTTTATTCATTAAAAATACTTTACAGTAAGATACAAATTTTACAAACCAAAAGTAAGATAATCTTTAAATATCCTTTATTTTTGCACTACGATATTACCTTGAATCAATTACAACTTATAAGATAATTTGGTAAATTATATTAACTTAGTATCTTACCTCTACCCTAATTTTGGTATAAACTAGAAAACAACAATCAATTGGAAGAAAGTCAAAGACAAAAAAAAATAGGATCGGTACTACAACGCGATTTGGTAGAAGTTCTTCAGGGAGCTGCAACCCATGGTGGTATGCAGGGCATTTTAATTTCGGTAACGAAAGTGACTGTTACCGTAGACCTCTCCATCGCTAAGGTATACTTAAGTATTTTTCCAAATAACAAAGGCAAAGAGATTCTGGAGGGTATAAAGTCTAACGCCCCTTTAATACGCCATGAATTAGCCCAACGTACCAAACACCAGTTAAGGCGTATGCCCCAACTGGAATTCTTTATAGACGATTCTTTAGAATATATCGACAAAATTGAGCAATCTTTAAAAGGCAAGGTCAATCCTATTAAAGACCCTAGTATTTTAGATAAAAGAAAAAAATCCTAATTGAACGTCCCTTTATATATAGCAAAACGTTATATACGCTCCAAAAGCAGCAATAATGCTATTAACTTTATTACCATAATAGCAGTAATTGGTGTTGTTTTGGGAGCTGCTTCCTTATTTATAGTACTCTCGGGATTTGCTGGCTTAAAAGACTTCACACTTCAATTTTCATCGGTTGTTGATCCCGATTTAAAAGCTGAAACCACTATAGGTAAGTCATTTTACTTAACAGAAGATGCTATTGCGAAACTAAATGGTATAGAAGAAATTGCCATCTACTCTAAAACTGTCGAAGAGCGCGTTATAATATCTTCTGATAATAAAAACTACATTGCTACCATAAAGGGTGTCGACAAGCACTTTAAACAAGTAGTTCAAGCCGATTCTATTCTTGAAACAGGAAACTGGCTTGAACAAAAGTCGAACCAAATAGTTGTTGGCTGGGGTATAGCCACCAACTTATCCCTAGGTGTTCTGGATTATACCAATCCTGTAAACATTTATGTTCCCAAATCCGGAACAGGACAGATAACCTCTACAAAAGATGCGTTTAATATGGTAAACACCCTTAATGTAGGTGTTTTTTTTATTAACGAAACACTTAACGATACATACGTATATGCCCCAATAGATTTAGCACAGCATCTTTTAAGTTATCGTCCAAACCAAATATCGGCCATAGAATTTAAACTAAAAGAAGGCAGTGATGAAGTGCTTGCGAGACAAAAAATACAACTTGCTTTGGGTGATAACATAATAGTAAAGAACAGAGCTCAGCTAAACGATGCGCTCTACAAAATGCTGAACACCGAAAACTTAGTCGTTTATCTCATTTTTACCCTAGTCCTTATCATAGCTCTTTTTAATGTTATTGGCTCAATAATCATGATGATACTCGACAAGAAAAAAAGTTTGAACACCCTTTTTAATATTGGAATAACAGTTAAGGATATTCGCAGAATTTTCTTTTTTCAGGGTAGTTTAATGAGTATTATTGGAGGCCTCATAGGATTAAGCCTGGGATTACTTGTTGTAATCCTTCAAAAAACGTTTAGTTTGGTTTTATTAACTGTAACTATCCCATATCCCGTTTTAATAAAGCCAGAAAATTTCCTGATCGTATTTGTTACTATATCCATTCTAGGTATTATAGCCTCCAAAATTGCATCGGTACGTATTACCAAAAGCCTTTTAAAGGCTTATTAGTTCTATTTCAATATTAATAAATATTATACAGTGTTTGCATAAATATGCCTATAAAGCAGATAGGCTTGTGAGCCTTCCCTAAAAAAGTCTATGCTTCATTTTTACCATCTAAGGCTATTATAGACATCATTATAAACCCTAATAATCAGTTTGAACTTACACTGTAAATCACATTCAAAAACAACAAACGCCCTTAAAAT
Source organism: Snuella lapsa (assembly GCF_039539345.1). Taxonomy (NCBI): domain Bacteria; kingdom Pseudomonadati; phylum Bacteroidota; class Flavobacteriia; order Flavobacteriales; family Flavobacteriaceae; genus Snuella; species Snuella lapsa. The sequence continues at coordinate 3,728 of NZ_BAABCY010000082.1, forward strand.
GGGCGTTTATGTATCCTGTTTTTACAAAATCACGGGCTTGTGCAACCGTTGTTACCTGCTTTTATTTATTCTTTTCATTTAATATATTCTTTCTGTCTTTAATGTTTAGAAATTAATAAAGTACAACAAATACTGGTAAAGCAAAAGGAATGTCAACAGGTTCTCCATTTAAAGTTCCAGGCTTCATTATTGGAAGTTCCTTTAAATTATCTCTAAATTTCTTTCGTGTATCTCTATTGATATTTCCTTGTATTCGAACTTTCTTTGTTTTTCCCTGATAGTCAATTGTGAAATAACACATAACTTTTTCAGTGTCAGTTTCATTAGGATTTTCAGTCTCTTCGATATTCTCTAAATAATTCTCCTCGTCGTAATCATTGGCTAAAAGAAAGTCCGTATCCTTAACCAATTGCTCAGCGATACTAGTCAAAAAGCAGTCTTTAGGATTGTCATTTTGTTCACAATTAGGAAAAACAGGCATTTCCACATTTTCTTGAGAAAATATCTTAAAAGAAATAAAAAAGATGATTAAAAATATTTTTTTCATAATGTCTAGTCCTGAAATATGGCTACCGTTGTTGAACTAAACCTAAAGGTAGCTTTCAGGTGAAATAATCTCACTTTTGGCTACCTTTAAGTATTCGTA